>NZ_CAJCKK010000045.1:0-27110 GCF_903970865.1 Bacillus sp. ME78 | reverse complement strand
CTCAAAATTCAGCGAAAGCAAAGAAATTAGGTGGGGGATCAACTGCCCATAAAAGTCCGATTGGTTCAACTAATAATCAGTGGGGGATGAAGAAAACCCCCACTGATTAAAGTTTCACTTTATATAAGAGAGAGTGCTTAGAAGTTTACTACTGGGGAAATCTAAAGGACGTATTACATTGTGCTTGTTCAATATGGAGCTAAGAAATGATAAATAAGCCTAAAAGAAAGCAATCTTTTTAACAGCACAAATAATTGCATTTACTCATACAGTACTAGTATGGTACAATATGGTTATTAATGACGGAAAGGAATGATGGGTGGACGATGATTAACTAATCTTATTTTTAAATGTTGAAATTCAATAAATTTCAATTTCTAAAAAATAGGATTAGTCTGCCCAATTCCAAACAACGGTATTGCTATTTGATTTGCGTAATAGCTTATTTGGGTATAAATAATGTAACGACTAATCCTGCCAAAATTACTTTGGGAGGATTTTTTTGTTCTCCCTTAATGAAAGGGATCGGTAATATGAAAGAAATTTTAAAATTAAATGATGTTTATGTTGAAATAAAGGAAAATACTTTGTTAGAAAAAATGAATGTAGCAGTGAAACAAGGGGATGTTATCGGATTAATTGGTAAAAATGGTGCTGGTAAATCAACGTTACTTCAATTAATAAATGGAAAGATTGAGCCTTCAAAAGGGATTGTTGAATGGCAGCAAATGAATATGACAACCGCATATGTTGAGCAAGAAATAGAATCTTTTATTAGTAATGATGTGATTTCGCAAGAAGCAGAACTTCTTGCGAAATGGGGCGTGCCAACGAACGATTTTCATACTTTAAGTGGTGGTGAAAAGCTGAAAATTCGATTAGCAAAAGGATTTGCCGAAAATCCTAATGTCTTAATATTAGACGAACCGACAAATCATTTAGATGAGATCAGTACGGGATTTCTCATTAAACAAATAAAAAATATGAAAGGTACTGTTATCGTTGTATCGCATGACCGATATTTTTTAGATGTTGTCGCAACTAAAATATGGTCAATTGAGGACAAAAATTTAATTGAGCATAGTGGTAATTATACGAGCTACATGAAAGTACGTGAGCAAAGAAGGAAGTCGCAGCAGCGTGAATATGAAAAGCAGCAAAAAAAGATAGAACAAGTAGAAACACATATAAAAGAATTGAGTTCATGGTCACAAAAGGCACACGCGCAGTCTACAAAACAAGAAGGAGTGAAAGAATTCTATCGTGTAAAAGCGAAGCGAATGGATGCACAAGTGAAGTCAAAACGAAAACGACTTGAAAAAGAGCTGGAGAAAACGAAAGTAGAACGTGTGAAAGAAGAATATTCAGTTGAGTTTTCTATTCAAGCGAACAAAAAAATAGGAAAACGCTTTTTAGAAGTGAAGCAATTAAAAAAAGACTTTCATGGGAAAGTATTATTTGAAAACGTTAATTTTACAATTCAGCATGGTGAGAAAGTTGCGATTGTTGGACCAAACGGTAGTGGGAAAACAACATTACTGAAGATGATTATGGGAAACGAAACTGCAGAAGGAGAAATATGGATTTCACCTTCTGCAAACATCGGCTATTTAACACAAGAAGTTTTTGATTTACCGCTTGATAAAACACCGGAAAATTTATTTTTTAAAGAGACGTTTGAAGAAAGGGGAAAAGTCCAAAATTTAATGAAACATTTAGGATTCCAAGCGTCTCAATGGAAAGAGCCGATTGAGCATATGAGTATGGGAGAAAGAGTAAAATGTAAGCTAATGGCTTATATTTTAGATGAAAAAGATGTACTCATTTTAGACGAACCGACGAATCACTTGGATCTACCTTCACGTGAACAACTTGAAAATACATTAGCTGAGTATAACGGAACATTAGTAATTGTATCTCACGATCGATATTTTCTGGAGAAAACCACTAACATAAAACTCGTGTTTTCAAACAATACGATACAAAAGCAGCTAGAAGAACCTACTAAAACAAGAGATGAGATTGAAGAGCTACGTTTAACGTTAGAAACAGAGAGACAAGAAGTATTAGGTAAATTAAGCTTTTTAACTTCTAACGACAAAGAATATAAAGAACTTGATGAACGATTTATAGAACTTACGAAGCAGATAAAGGCGCTATAACGTAAGTAAGGGGGATTAACATGGGAGAAGAGAGTTTAACTAAGTTATTTAGAATAGATTGTGGAGATATATACTTGCAAGAGTTTATGGTCAAAGATGCAGAGAGTATTTATAAAATAGCAAATCAACCGGAAATAGAAAAGTTTTTACCAGACTGGAAATCAACAAAAGAACAAAGGATGGATTGGATTGCAAATTACGAAATACCAGCAAACAAAGCATTTCTTGAGACAGTGAAAACTACGAACAACATAGATAATCATATGTTAAAGCTAGGAATATTTAAGGAAGCTACAAATGAATGCATTGGATGGTGCTGCACAGGCATGAAAGAAGAACTCCCTTCACCAAACAGAGAGATAATGTATGCTATCTCAAATGAACATCAAAATCATGGCTATGCTACAAAAGCGACTAAAGGTTTAATTGACTATTTGTTTAAAGAAACAAATTTAATTGTCCTCAACGCAATTACTTTAATTAACAATGCACCATCAAATAAAGTTATTAAAAAATGCGGGTTTACTTATTTGAGTGAACAGAAGATAGAAAATCAACTATATAATCATTATGTATTGAGTAAATCTGAATGGATAAAAAATATTTCTCTGTAAAAGGAATTAAAACGAGATCATTAAAAGCTTAGAGCTAAAACTCTAAGCTTTTTTATATTCATTTTATCCCGCTATTTGTCGGGCAGTAAGCCCCCGAATAGTGATGGCTGATAATCAGTGGGTGATGAACAAAACCCCCACTGATTAATGTTTCACTTTATACCTGCTAACATATGAAAGGTACGATTTCTTGATGGAATTGCTTTTCAACAAAATAGGAAAATCAAGCTGTACGTGGGATATCGAGTTGAAAATCATTTATGAAAAGGGGATTGGAATATTTTGTCGAATTTACGTATCAATGATAATACAAATTTCTTACTCAAATCATTCTACAAATCAATTACTTAAAAAATGGAAGGGAAAAGAAAAGTGGGCGGTATAAAGAAGCATTTAGTCTTAGTCAACAAAAATTGCTGGTAAGTCTATTAAAGAGTTACATATAAAACTTACGGTTGGTACTAGTAGATTAAATCTTTAAGTCAGGAATTAGTTTAAATGAGGGAGGGGAACACATATTATAATTTGGTTTCGTCACTTACCACAAATAAGTATGGTTTATTCAGAATGGACTCCTTTTATACAGAATAATTGGTACCGAAAACATTATATGAAGTTTGTATATATACTCCAGATAATTATTTTTCTAATACCTTATTTCTTTGAAACAGGTTTCACTCATATTAATATATTTTATCTTATCATAATAGGTATCTTAGTCTTCATCATTCACGAATGTATACACATTTTAGTAATAAGTAAAAAAGGGGATATTAGCTTAACATTTAGTAAAAGATTTTTTTGGCTAAATACAAATGCAGTCTTATCCAAAAAGAGATTTTGGGTCTTTATGAGCTTGCCTATTATTGTATTATCAGTAGTTCCTGCTATGATGTCGTTCTTTGTATCAGGAAATATTAAATCAATTTTATTATTTATATGTTGGATAAACACATTCATTTCCGCCTCAGATATTTACAATTCGTTTTTGATTGCAATGAAACCGAAGCGCTCATTTTTTTGCAGAGGTTATTATAAAGTGAAATAGTATTTAATGGGTAACTCAAATATGCTTCAACTACATACAACAGTTAAAATATAATATTTGAAAGTAAAAAGACCGATAAAAAATCGGTCTTTTTATATTAATAAAATAAAGATTAGAAAATAGCATTGTAATTCAAACCAATATGCAAATATTATAAGGTAGATATGCTTTGTTTATAGATTGAAAATAGATTTGTTATCAGTTTTTTTAGAAATCTTACAAGCGTGTAAGATAAATGAAAGATGAATCAATATGAGCTGTAAGACAATTCATTTACACTCTATAGTGAGCAGTGGAAATGAAGGGAGAATATAAATGGAAATTTTGCAGGCAAATAGTATTAGTAAAGTATATAAAGGGAAAGTACCTTATAAAGCATTAGTAGATATTGATTTATCAATTCAAGAAGGTGAATTTGTAGGAATTATGGGCCCGTCAGGTAGTGGAAAAACAACGTTATTAAATATGGTATCTACTATTGATTCTCCATCATCGGGAGAAATTTTAATAAATGGTACAAATCCTTTTCAATTATCATCAGAAGAATTAGCGTTATTCCGCAGGAAACAATTAGGATTTGTATTTCAATCATTTAATCTTCTTAGCACACTTACTGTAAAAGAAAACATCGTATTGCCGATGACTTTAGATGGTGTTTCCGTGCAAGAAATGAACAAGCGATTGGAAGAGATTGCAGAAAAGTTAAATATTACAGATATCTTGAATAAAAGAACGTTTGAAATATCAGGGGGACAAGCTCAAAGAACAGCAATCGCTCGTGCGATCGTTCATAAGCCGCAATTATTACTTGCAGATGAACCAACAGGGAACTTGGACTCTAAATCTTCAAATGATGTAATGGAGATGCTTGATACTCTAAATAAAGAAGAAAAAGCAACGATGATGTTAGTTACACATGATCCGTATGCAGCGAGCTTTTGCAGTAGAGTAGTATTTATTAAAGATGGTCAACTTTATAACGAAATTTATTGTGGTGAAAGCAGACAAGCCTTTTATCAAAAGATTATGGATGTTCTTTCTTTGTTAGGAGGGAAAAGGCATGACTTTTCGTCAGTTCGCATTTAATAATATTTTTCGTAATAAGCGTACATATGCTGCCCATTTTTTAAGTAGTACATTTTCTATTATGGTTTTCTTTACATATGCTCTTTTATTATTTCATCCTGATTTACAAGGGGAATTAAAATCAACAAGTGCAACAATGAGTGCATATGGTACGATGGGATTTACAATTTCGCAAGGTTTGATTTTTGTATTTTCATTTTTCTTTATTCTATATTCAGTTAGTTCATTTTTAAAAACTCGTAAGAAAGAATTTGGCATATTAATGATGCAAGGTATGTCAATGAGACAGTTTAAGAAATTATTATTAATTGAAAATATGTTGATTGGACTTGGTTCAATTTGTATAGGGATTTTCATTGGACTCATATTTTCTAAACTAGTTTTATTGATAAGCGCAAGTGTATTAATGATTAATAATGGTTTGCCTTTTTATATACCAGTCCGAGCTGTATTATTAACAGTTATTACATTTCTTTTCTTGTTTTTAATTGTTTCATTATTTACATTTAAAATGATAAAAGTAACGGAACTTGTGGAACTTATTCGAGCAGAGGAAAAGCCAAAACCTGAACCGAAATCTTCAATTTTATTATCACTGCTTTCTTTAATTAGTATAGGATATGGATATTTCTCAGTATTTCGCTTTATTTCAAGTTCCAGCTTTACTACACTCGGAATGGGTGTCTTACTAGTAATTATAGGAACGTACTTTTTATATACACAGTGTAGCGTTTATATATTACATCTTGCTAAAAGGAGAGAATCTTTCTTTTTAAAAAGAACAAATATATTAACGTTTTCTGAATTAATTTACCGTATGAAAGATAATGCAACGATGTTTTTTATTGTATCTATTATTTCAGCAGTTGCATTTACAGCTATTGGTACAACAGCTGCTATTGGTAATAGAAATTTAGTGTGGATGACAAACCCATATACATTTCTGTATGAAAGCTCTGAAAATAACAAATTGGTAGATAAACATCTCTCTATTATAAAAAAACATCTCTTGGATGCAAATATTCCGTATCGAATGGCTTCATCTTCAAGTAAATTTACAGAAAGTAACGTAAATGTATTGAAATTAAGTGAATATAATGAACTTACGAGAGCACTCGGGTACCAACATGAAACGATTGAAAAAGAAGATGAAATTTTACTAATCCCTGGGAGGGTGTCACAAAAGCAAGAATTTAAAAATGGTGACTATAAAAAAAATATTGAAGTCATTCAAGGAGATTGGACAAAGACATTTCGTGTGAAGAAAACTGTAGAGAATTTAGTTTTACCACATGATTCTAGTAGTATTTATATTGCTGTTCAAGATCATGTGTATGATGAAATTCCTCTGACGAGTAATCCAGAGGATGAAGATATTCAACATCGTACTTACGGATTTGTTGTAGATGATTGGATAAGAACGAAAGAGATTTCAAATCAATTAAAAAGTATATTCGATAAAGATCTTAGGGACAGTGATTTCTACTTTGAAGCTTTAACATTAAACTTGTTGGAGGCAAAGCAAAAGAATGGTTTATTACTTATGGCAAGTGTTTTAGTCGGAATCGTTTTCTTTACATTTGCTGCTAGTTTTATTTATTTCCGATTATACACTGATTTGGACCGTGATCAACAACAATATAAAATGATTTCGAAAATGGGATTAAGTAAACAAGAGTTAAAAAAAGTTGTAACGAGACAGTTATTATTAATGTTCTTCTTACCGATTGCTGTTGCGGTGATTCATACTGTAGTAGCGTATACGGCACTGCAACAATTAGTTAGTTTTTCTATTTTAAATAGCTCGATTTTTATTTTAATTTCATTTATATGTATACAAGTTTTATATTTCTTTATTACTCGTTGGCGTTACCTACAAAAGCTTTATAAGACTATGGAGCAATAAAGGATATCAACTAATAAAATTACAGAAAAGCATGTAAAAAATGATATGAATTATGAAAGGAACCGTGATGAAAAGAACTTTAACTATTTTTATGTTAACTATAATACTTTTAATAAGCTTTAGTTCATGCTCTAAAAAGGATAACTCATTTCCTGCAAACGGTGTATTAATTATTGGAGATGAAAATAATATTTCACCAATTATTAATCGTTATCAGGAAATTACGAAAGAAAATGAAGTGTTTTCTGTGAAAAAAGGTGAAGTTGGAAATGGACATGTATTAATTTTAAATGAATCTACAGCACTAGCACTGATTAAAGAAAAAATTTTTCATAAACGAGGTAATGGCTCCAATTATATTTTAGATACGTTACCAAAATTCCCAAAAGAAGGATCACTATTGTTTACAAATGAAGACGAAAAGACTATGAAAAGTATTAAAATAGAAGGAAATGAGATTCCTGTTACATACGATAGTGACACTTGGATAGGAAACACTCGTAAATATCCAACGCAATCGTATGTGATTGTAGCAAAAAATAGCGTATATAAGGAAATAAAAGCAAATGAAACGAAAATGCACCTTCTTCAATTAAAGAAATCTCTAGGTGATGAAAGACCTAAAATGTCGACAGATAATACAATGGTTAATGAAAATGTCAAAGTAAAAAAGCTAATTAAAGGTTTGGAAGGAGAAGTATCTTTTCAATTTGTAACGATTGGCGAAAAACCTTAAAAAAGAGTTCGGAGTTGATAAAAATTTCATCAGCTTCGAACTCTTTTTAGTTTATAGACAAATCAATTATTATGCTTTACATTACTTCATTTAATCGAGTCTCGTTTGTTTCCTCAATCCCATTTGAATTTTGAACTGAATTATTTTGGGCTTCTTTTTCTTTACGAGCCTTTTGTAGCATTTCAAGGATGATCCATAAAGGAACGCCTTTATCCTTTAACATCTTCCATAAATCTAATTCATTAAATTTATGCTCAGGCTGTTTCATTTCTTTTTCAGATGAACGAATATCAAACTTGATAGGATCATTTACTTTCTTACTTTCAAGTTTAGTAGAAGAGATAGTATTATGCTCAAGAGTAGATGGAGTTATTTTAGTAGGTTGAGATAATGTATGAATATTTGATCCGATTTGCATGATTTTTCCTCCTTTTCAAGCAATGAGATTAGTTTTCTTATGGTTTTTAAATCTTTTTAACATGAGGAAACTATATCTAATTATAAATCTAAATAAATAGATTTACAAGTTATATTGTAAAAAGTAAATATTTACTTGAATTAATATTTATCAACATTTGTATATGTTTTCTATATATACAACGTATATAAAATACTTTACATTATGTTTAAGTTGTTAAATTATTCTGTTAATTTTTCAAAAAGAAAAATGTAAACGTTTTATTAGGGGGGAGAAAGTATGGGGAAGTTATTTTTAAAAATATGTTTTTTCGCATTAGTGACCGTATGTTCATTCGCAGCGAAAATATCATACGCTGAAGAAAGGCAACAAAATAATTATCCTATCATATTGGTGAATGGATTTGCTGGATGGGGTAGGGAAGAAATGCTGGGCGTAAAATATTGGGGTGGTGTTCATGATATACAGGAAGATTTGAAACGAAATGGTTATATGGTACATACCGCAGCTGTTGGACCTGTTTCTAGTAACTGGGATCGTGCATGTGAATTGTATGCACAAATTAACGGTGGGACAGTAGACTATGGTGCCGTACATGCTGAGAAACATGGACATAATCGTTTTGGCAGAACTTATAGTGGTTTTGCACCGAATTGGACTGAAACAAATAAAGTTCATTTAGTTGGACATAGCATGGGTGGACAAACGATTAGAACATTAGTACAGCTATTAAAAGAAGGTAGTTTTGAAGAAAAGAATTATGTGAAAAATCACCCAAACACCAAAATATCACCACTATTTGAAGGCGGAAAATCATATGTTCATAGTGTTACAACATTAGCAACCCCTCACAACGGTACAACACTTGCGGATGGGAGTCTTCTGCTACCGTTCGTTAAAGATTTACTCATTACAACTGCAAGCTTCGGAGGAAACAATAATTTATCGTTATATGATTTCAAATTGGATCAATGGGGTATAAAGAAGAATGCTGGAGAGTCCTTTTTCCAATATAGTAATCGTATTCTAAATAGTTCACTTTGGAAAAATACAAAAGATATAAGTCAATGGGATTTAAGTACAGATGGTGCAAAGGAGTTAAATAATTGGGTAAAGACACAACCGGATGTGTATTACTTATCCTATAGTGGACATGCATCACAAGCAGCACCTATAACAGGTTTACATTTACCTCATATAACGATGAATAAAGTGTTGATGGGGAATGCGTTTTTCTTAGGTTCTTATGCGAGATATGAAGAAAACCGTCCGTTAGTTGATACTTCTTGGTGGCAAAATGATGGTGTAGTAAATACAAATTCCATGATTGCACCATCTTCTAATGTTGCTGTAAATAATAATGAGTCATTACAGGTTGGAAAATGGAATCATATCGAAACGAAAGCGAATTGGGACCATCTCGACATGGTAGGGTTAAGTGTTTCAGACTCGTTAGGTTTTTCTAGCATTCAAGAGTTTTATAGAACAATTGCTGAAAAGCTATCACGTTTACCAAAATAGGTAATAATAAAGCGCTCTCGATGGAATTCGAGAGCGCTTT
Organism: Bacillus sp. ME78; assembly: GCF_903970865.1. NCBI lineage: Bacteria > Bacillati > Bacillota > Bacilli > Caryophanales > Bacillaceae > Bacillus > Bacillus sp. ME78. Next base: position 17,579 of record NZ_CAJCKK010000045.1, on the reverse strand, counting down.
ATATTATATTGAAAGAGGGATTTGGTAGAAAAATATGGGGGGATATTATGAAAATTCAAGTTGTATTATCAGGATACGGAACAGTAGGCAGAGAGTTTATAAAATTATTAAATGAAAAATATTCATATATATATGAAACATATGGGATTCAATTAGTTGTAAGTGGCGTATTAGGGAGAAATATTGCAATACATAATGAAGAAGGCTTATCTCTTCATCATTTATTGATGTATGGTGGCGGTACCGCTGCAATTGAAAAATATTTAGAGTATCATCCGAAGGAACGTGCAATAACTAGCATAAGTGGTACTGTATTGGTAGAATCAACGGTTACAAATCTTAAAGATGGAAATCCAGGGAAACAATATATGAAACAAGCGATTGAGAAACAGATGGATATAGTAGCAATTTCTAAAGGTGCGCTCGTTACAAACTGGAGAGAAATAAATGAAGCAGCAAGAGGCGCAAATGTACGAATTCGATATAGCGGTGCAACAGCCGCTGCACTACCGACACTAGATATTGGACAATTTAGTTTAGCCGGTTGCAGTATTGATAAAATAGAAGGAATATTAAATGGAACAACTAATTATATTCTTACGAAAATGTATGAGGAAGATATGACATTTGAAGAAGCGCTGAAAGAAGCACAAAATAAAGGGATTGCTGAGACAAACCCTATATTAGATATAAGTGGTTCAGATAGTGCGTGTAAATTGTTACTTTTGACTAACAGCTTAATGGAAACAGAGAAAACACTTACTGATATACATATAAAAGGAATCGAGCACGTTACAAAACAGCAAATACAAAATGCTAAGAAACAACATAAAATTATTAAATTAATAGCATCAATATATAAGGATGAGGGTGGCAATGTGAATTTAAATGTTGAACCGTGCGAAATAGAAAAAGATCATCCGTTAGCAAAAGTAAATGGGAGCGAAAAAGGAATTACGTTCTTTACAGATACGATGGGACAAGTTACTACGATTGGTGGGGCTTCTAATCCACGAGGCGCTGCAGCTGCAGCTTTAAAAGATGTAATTAACTTATATCGAAAAGATTTGTAAGACCGTACCGCCCTTTATAAAAAATACATATGTCGTGGACCTTTTGAGAATGAAATAAATATGCAAAAATGATTGCAGGGGGTAAGGAATTGTTTAAGGATTTTAAAGTTGTTAAAGATCGTCCCGTTTATATTCAATTAAAAGACTATTTGAAAAAGATGATTATGAAAGGGCATTTGCTCGGGGATCAAAAAATCCCATCAACAAGGGAACTAAGTGAATTACTAAGTGTGAGTAGAAACACTGTACTCGCTGCTTATGCAGATTTAGAGCAAGAAGGACTCATTTATGCAGTTAAAGGAAAAGGGAACTTTGTTGCGAAGGTGGATATATCTAACACTTCGTCTGTTGAAATAGATTGGAAAAATAAACTTAATACAGTGACCGCATTAGCGGACGAATTAGATTTAATGAAACATGGTGTTCGTTGGGAAAAGGGAATGATTGTTTTTAATAGTATAGCCCCGGATGAGAAGCTATTTGATGTTGAAAATTTCAAAAGAGCTTTTCTTACTCGTATGTCCATTGAAGGGGACATCGTATTGAACTACGGATATGCAAAGGGATATAGACCGTTAATGAATTATTTACTTCATTACATGGAAATGAAAGGTGTAGACATTTCGAATAAAGATATTCTAATTACAAATGGATTTACAGAAGGGTTGGATATTGTACTCTCTTCTTTATCAAAAAAATCCGGGCGTGTCATTTGTGAGAATCCAACTCACCACGCTGCACTTAAGCTTTTCCGTTTACATGGGCTTGAAGTTCATGGGATTGATATGCATGAGGATGGTATTGATACGAATGAAGTTGAAAAAAGTTTGCGTGAAAAAGATTTTGATTTTGCTTATTTAATTCCTTCTTATCATAATCCAACCGGTATTGTTACGAGTTCAGAGAAAAGAACGGAATTGATGAGGTTATTCTCAAAATACAACGTTCCTATTATAGAGGACGGATTTAATGAAGAATTACGTTATTCAGGTTCACATTTAGCTCCATTATTAACTTTTGCTGGTGCTGGCAATAATGTGATTTATATTAGTAGCTTTTCAAAGGTACTTTTCCCTGGTTTACGTGTAGGGTGGATTATTGCAGATAAAGAGCTGATTCATTATTTGGAAAGCGTAAAAAGAGCAAGAACGATTCACACATCTACGCTAGATCAAGCTGTTCTGTTTCAATATTTACATGAGGGATATTTTGAAAAATATTTAAAAAAGGCAAGATCTGTTTATAAGAAAAAATATGAGTTAGCTGTCGGGGCATGTAACCAGTACATTCCTTTCAAAAGAATGACTGGAGATGGTGGACTGCATTTATTTATAGAGCTAGAAGAGCATATGAACGCCCGCACACTTTTACAAAAGTGTTATGAGAAAGGCGTTACGTTTTCACCTGGAGATGTTTTTTACTCTGATGGAGAAGGAGCGAACACTTTCCGATTAGGGTTTTCGCGCTTGAAAGAAGAAGAAATAGTTCGGGGAATTAAAATAATTGGTGATACATTAAAAAATGAAAATTGGAGTTGAGAAAATGAAAATCGGTGTTATTATGGGCGGGGTATCGTCTGAAAAACAAGTTTCAATTATGACCGGGAATGAAATGATTGCTCATTTAGATAAAAATAAGTATGAAATAGTCCCAATTACATTAAATGAAAAAATGGATTTAATTGAAAAAGCGAAAGACATTGACTTTGCATTGCTCGCATTACACGGAAAATACGGAGAAGATGGGACAGTTCAAGGAACACTGGAGAGTTTAGGGATTCCTTATAGCGGAAGTAATATGTTATCTAGTAGTATATGTATGGATAAAAATATTTCGAAAAAGATTTTACGTTATGAAGGTGTAGAAACACCAGATTGGATTGAACTTACAAAAATGGAGGATCTAAATTTTGATGAGTTAGATAAGTTAGGATTTCCATTAGTGGTAAAACCAAACTCCGGCGGATCGAGTGTCGGGGTGAAAATCGTTTACAATAAAAATGAATTGATCTCAATGCTAGAAACTGTATTCGAATGGGATTCTGAAGTAGTAATTGAGAAGTATATAAAAGGTGATGAAATTACATGTTCTATTCTGGATGGAAAACAGTTACCTATAGTTTCAATTCGACATGCAGCCGAGTTCTTTGATTACAATGCAAAATATGATGATACTAGTACAGTTGAGGAAGTTATCGAACTTCCAGCAGAAATTAATGAACGTGTAAATAAAGCTTCACTGGCTTGTTATAAAGCATTAAAATGTAGTGTTTATGCAAGAGTTGATATGATGGTGAAGGACGGAATTCCATATGTAATGGAAATTAATACATTACCAGGGATGACACAATCAAGCCTATTGCCCAAAAGTGCAGAAGCAGCGGGAATTAGTTATAGCAAACTATTAGATATGATTATTGAAACATCATTAAAAGTTAGAAATGAAGAAGGGTTTTAAGGAGATTATATAACTAATTCTTTTGACAGTTTCACGAAGTATGCTATGATGGATACATTATAAAAACAAAATATTTATCCACTAGGGGGGCCTTTTATAGGCTGAGATCAAATGTGATTTTGAGACTCTTAGTACCTGATCTGGTTAATGCCAGCGTAGGGAAGTGGGAAAGACGTTGCTATTTAATGAGTAAATAAATACTGTCAATTTCACTTTCTTTACGCCTGTAAAGAAAGTTTTTTTATTTTATAGCTTTAATAATTGTGGATAAATACTTATATTTTATACATTATTGGAGGGATTTAAATGACTTTTTCACAATCATTACGTAAAGAAGTAGATTCAATTTGGGAAGCGAGTTTTAACCATCCTTTTGTAAAAAAACTTGGTGAAGGAACATTAGATTTAGCTAGTTTTCGCTATTATGTGCTTCAAGATTCATATTATTTGAGTCATTTTGCTAGAGTACAAACTTTAGGAGCTGCAAAAGCTCTTGAATTAGAGACGACAGCTCGTATGGCACATCATGCTCAAAATACATATGAGGCCGAGTTATCTTTACATGAGAATTTTGCTAAAAAGCTAGGGATAACAAAAGAAGAAAAAGATAATTTTATTCCTGCGCCAACTGCATATGCGTATACTTCACATATGTATCGTGCTGCGTATGAAGGGCATTTAGGAGATATCATTGCAGCAATTTTACCTTGCTATTGGTTGTATTATGAAATTGGCGAACACTTAAAAGAGTGCCAGCCGGAAGAGCCAATTTATAACGAATGGATTTCTGCTTATGGATCTGATTGGTTCCGTACGTTAGTTGAAGAACAAATTACACGTTTAGATACTATCGCTGAAAATGTAACAGAGGCAGACCGCAAACGTATGAAACAGCATTTTATTATTAGCAGTCAATATGAATATTCATTTTGGGAAATGGCTTATACATTAGAAAAGTGGCCAGTGGATAAAGACGTAAAAGACGTAATTGGATAAGGAATAGAAGTAATGTTATAGATAGGTATGGATAATATCTATCTATATATTTTTTCTTGTCAAATTTGCGTAAAGTCATTAGTGCTACGGATATGGCGAAATGGAATATCGATAATTTAGCTCATTTACTTGTCTACGCATTAACTGGATAAACTTCTGTCACATTTATTTTACAATCAAAGAACGTAAATGTTGGTGGTATGAAGTTAAATAAGAAAAGAAACCCGAGCTGTTAGCTGTAACGGAGTTGTTTTTTCTTTGCAGGAATTTCTAAATTATCATGGAGTGTTGTTAATACGATATGCAAATATGCATATCGTATTTTTTTGAGTTCTTTATGTGTTAAAATTAGATATAAAGATATAGAAATATAAAGAAGCAAAAGCAGGAATATCCAATGAATTTTGAGAGGTGTTATATGTTTACAAATAAGAAATTAATTCGATTTGGTTTATCGTTGTTTGTATTTTTAGGGATAATTAATTTTACAATCAGCTATTTCCAAACATATCTTGAAACAGCAGCAGATATTAAATGGGTAATTCCAGAAATTTGGAAAACTATTTTACTAGATGTTCCTCAATGTATACTTGTTCTTTTAGGCGCAATTGCTTTATATGATTTCACAAAAGAGGCATCACAAAAAGACGCATCAATCTAAGTGTGTCTTTTTTCTATTAGGAATTTCATAGAGAGTTTTGCTGGAGAAATAGAATGAAAAGCCCTAATAAGGGCTTTTTTCTTTGTAGGAATTTCTTATCCGTCATAGAAACCAGTTACTTGGAGGTGTTATAGCGAAAGGCATTTACAGTACAGAAAAATCTAAGCGGCAGACGGAAATATATAGGATATGACAACATAATTATTGAGAAATTAATTGAATTTAGTAGGTATGAAGATATGACGCTAGAATTCATATTTTTTAATTTTTATTTATCCCGCATTAACGGGCTGTTCGTAAAAGCCTGATTGGTGAGGGCTAATAATCAGCGGGGGATGAACTCCCCCCACTGATTAAAGTTTCACTTTATAAAAATGAGCCCATAGCAAAAATAGGTATATGAACAAGGTGCATCATTTAGTGATAAGTCATACTTTGTTGGTGTACGTATTGAACTTAGTTTATAGCACTATTTTTACTTAGATGTAACGAACAGAAATATAGGGAAGCATTAATGAGGTTGTATTTTATAAACGGAGGTTATGAAAATGAATCAGTTTCAACAAGAACTACAAGCGTTAAGTCTTAATGATTACCGGTCTGGAAATATTGTCTATTGGGACCAGCAAAACCAATATCCATATTACTATATTGAAGATGCTGCTCGTCGCTGTGGCGGTTGTGGTCGTTGTGGTGGTTGTGGTGGAGGTCGTTGTGGCGGATTCCGTTGTGGTGGATTCCGTTGTATTGGTTGCTTCGGTTGTTTTGGTTGCGGAGGTTGTGGAGGTTGTGGTGGTTGCTCTAACTGTTTTGATGGTTTTAGTGGTACTACTGATACTACTGGTACTATTATAACGTATGAATATTGATTGCATTTATCCTGCTATTTGCAGGGCAGTAAGACCCTAAAAAAATTCAGCGGGAGCAAAGAGAAGTTAGGTGGCGGACTACCCATAAAAGCCCAATTGGTGAGGGCTAATTAAAGTTTCACCTTATCAATTAAAAAACATTAGTTTTATATATGTACGTGCCGACAAAGAATATAGCCATTATTATAATGGATATATTCAATCATTCAAGTGAAAGAGTAACAATAAGATATATAGGTGTAATCAAGAGGTGATGGATAAAGCAATGACTAGATTTAAAATCTAATCATTGCTTTTTTCTTATGGTTTTATCATCAAATATCTGTCTGGTTTAGGGATTGATTCCTTCTAGCTAATGAATTCATTACAACTTTGTAAGGTTAATGTAATGTTAATCGATAGTAAATGAAGATGCTTGAGTGTAATTTAAATAAGATTAAAAAGTACTGTTTATCTATAAAATAATCGGGTAAATAATATGTAATTAGGAAGTGTATGAATATGATTGAACTAAAATCTATTATCCATTCGTATAAACTAAAGAGAAAAATAGCTAAAGATTTATACGGAAAAAGAGATGAATTGACACTGTTATTAAATGAATTTAATAAAATGAAATGTACAGTAACATCTGAAAAGAAGAAAAACAATATATTATCTCGTTTGCAACTAATTTATCAAAATATGAAATTAGATAAGCAGTATCCTCTATCAGTTGCTTTTGATAGTAAATTATTGGAGCGATTAGAAAAAGAACCTCTACATACTATTGAGGATGGTGTAACATGTTTACATCTAATGTTAGATGTGAATTATGAGAAAATAAAACAATATGGTTCGAGTACAAGTAGGTCATTTGTTCCATTATCGCAGTCTTCTATTTGTCTTGCTGATTGTATTTGTTTAACAGGAGTTGTAGTAGGTTTACTAGGAGCAATTTCATTTGGGGGATTACTGTTATCTATATGTTCAATTACATAAAGGTTGATATTTGTAAAAAGGGCACCGAATTAAGGTGTTCTTTTTTGGTTTTTTTGTAAAGATATTGTAAATGATAAGTACAATGCATTAAGTGTAATGTATAATTCGAATGTATCGAAATTCAAATATAATAGAGGTGTTATACATGATAATTACTTTGAATTTTTAAAAGGGTCGGTTTGATAATAATTTATGTAGATAAACAGTTTTTACGTTTCTTTTAAATACTTGGTTTAAATGGATTAGATTAAGTAACTATTGTTCTAGCTTTTTGATAATCAAGACAACTGAAGAAAGGAAGGAATCATTTTATGAAAAAATTAAGGCTGCTAACATTTGAAAATATAGTAGAACCCCTTTTAAATGAAAAGGTATCATTTATATACTTTCCTATTGAATGGCTGGACATCGTAGAGATACATTATAAGACATTTTTATTAACGAGTAAGTTGAAACGTTTGAATGAAAGATTGTATGATATGTTTTCGGATATATTGTTTATTCAGCATAACCCGTACGTATTAAATGAAAATACACCATGGATTGTATCGAAAGAACCTATTAGACAAGAGCAACTCGATTATATTTTTCAAAGTTGGTATGAGATTATTCATGATTGGAAACCAAATAGATTAGTAGAACCACCAAAATATGAATGGCAATCCGATTTGATTTCTAATTTGCCAGTACTACATGATAATGAAACGTATTCTAAGTGGGTGCCCGCTTTAATCTCACATATTTTTTGTGAGCGTCCTATATATTTAGAAAATACAAATGAAGAAGAAATCTATTTTTCCCCTCTTAGATCACAAAATATTTGTGAGGCGATGTCAGGGCCGATAAAAGATGAAAAAACACAAGATTTTTTCTCCTATGTATATCGATTCGAATGCATAACCCGCGGTGGTGAGAACGCTCCATTATTAAATATTTCAATAGGGATTCGGAGATTTTATCAAGAATATAAGATGATAGGTCAAACAAACCTTAATATGACAATGTTTGTTTGACTTTTTTTGATAAAATGCAAACATTTTGCAAACATAGGTTATCCAAAGATACTTTTACCGAAGTTTTTAACTGCTTCTTCTTGCATATTCGGTAAAACATGAGAATAGACACTTAATGTCATTGAAATATCTGTATGACCTAATCTCTCACTGATGATTTTAGGATTAACTCCTTGTTTCAATAGTATAGTAGCGTGTGTATGTCTTAAATCATGGAATTTAATTTCTTTTATACCAACTTTGTGTGTCGCCCTAATGAAACTTTTTCTGAAATGTGCTCTTTTTATGATTCTTCCAAACTCATTACAATTTATTAAATCTTGATCTAGATAAGCAGAACCAAATCTTAATTTCTCTTTATTAATTAAAATCTTATGTTTTTTTAAGGCTGCTATTGTTTCATTAGGTACAGGAATTGTGCGTTTTGACGAATTTGTTTTTGCAGTTTTTTTGATTTTATTGTCATGACCAGATGTTTGATTTATTGTAACTGTATGTTTTTCAAAATCAATGTCCTGCCATCGTAAACCTAGAACTTCTCCCAAACGCATACCTGTAGTTATTGCAAGTAGATATCCAATGTGATATCGTGATTCTTGTGAATGAGCTAAAAACTTTTTTACTTCTTCCTCTGTCCAAGTCTGGATAGGGGTTTTTTCTTTTTTAGGTATCTCAGCAAAATCTGCTGGATTTCGAGAGATAATATTTTGTTTTACAGCTAGGTTTAAAGCACTCTTTAAAATTCTATGCATAAGCAGAACGGAATTATTTGTAATACCTTTATCTATCGCAGTCTTATAGCATTTTTGAATGTGCATAACATTTAATTTATGGAGTGCGACCATTCCTATACTAGGTATAACATGTTGGTTGATAAATGCCCTATAGCCAGCAAAGGTACTCTTTTGTATACTCATACTTTTAATTTCTAGCCAATGATTTAGGTAATCTTTTAGCGTAACTTTAGATGGCTCTATAAAAGTTCCTTCATTCAACTCTGTAATTTTCTTTGCCACATCAGCCTGTGCTTCTTTTTTTGTCTTATACCCAGAAAACCACTTCTGTCTTCTTTTTCCTGTCTCTGGATCAGGCCCGATATCAATAACAATACAATACTTATTTCCTCTTTTTCGAATATGTCCTTTCACTTAAAACACTCCTTCATTTGTTTTGAATCATGTTGTATAAGTCTAGTTGTAATTTTGCTGCTATGAAAATTACATAGTTGGACATATCAGCGATGGATATATTCTACCATATATAAACAAATTCAGTTATAGGATATGATTGTCATCCAATGTTCAATAATAGTAAAATATTAATAGAATTGGATAAAGGGGGATGTAAGACTATGAGAAAATTCACAAATGATCCAGGCGGCGGTGGATGGGATATAAGTTTAGACCCTGGAACAGGCATATAGTACATAGGTGGAGCTTAACGGCTCTTTTTTTATTGTAGAAAAAAGAGCCGTTAGGCTCCCTTGAGAAACGTTGATATATAACGATTTTAAAACTTTCTCAATAAGAATCAGATAACTACACGACTGAATTTTGGAAAAAATGTGATATTATGAAAATAATAAAATAAACGGACGTGAAAAAGACCTACGACTGTGCAAGTGGTGCTCGCAACACCCTTACACCGTCATCCCTAAACGCGCTAGGGAAAACACTTGTCATAAGTCTCAAACATAATTATAACACATAACCTAGATATAATGGCACGTTTTCCTGTAAACATAAGACATCTAGGGTAACGTTGTCTTTTTTGTCCATAAGGAGGACAAGGATTGTGCAAGTTTTATTGGATTTAAATGACATGCAGGAGTGTCTAAAATCAAATGGTTATACAAATCGTAAATTGGCAACACGTTTTAAAGTAACGCATACAACAGTCAATAGTTATTTTAAGAAGCAAGGTAAATTTGATTTTATGCACTTGGTTGATGCGCTGAAGCTATATAAGCCTAAAAATGTTGATTTTAGAAGGGAATGCATCAAAGAGTGTATACCTAAACTATCACATAAAAATTTGAAATTAGCATTAGAAGTGTTAGATATGTTTGGAGAATATGATCTTCAAGACCTAGTAATTCAACGAATAATGAGTTTTAAAACTAATAAAAATAAAAGCGAAGAAGAAAAGAAAAAAGGCAATTCAAAAACTGTAAGGATAAATTTAAATTTGGTTCCATTATACAAAACATTAAGAGAAAGAAGTGAAAATACAACTACTCCTAAGAGGTTCTTTGAGAAAGTTGATAAAATGAGAAAAAATCAAAAATACTCAGATAACGAGCTGGTAATAATATCTGTTTTAAATACAATTTACTCTTTTTTTGATTTAGGTAATTACAAGATGGTCAATGAACATATTCAGCAATTATTACCGGACATCTTGGGAATTAAATGTCATACATTAAGAGATTCTCTTTTATTAAGAATAAAAGAAATGGAAGTTTTCGTTGCACTTCACGAAAATAATTTAGACGAATCACGTGAATTATGTTTTGAAATAATAAATGATCAAAGTAATTGCTATGTCAGCACAAAGGCAGTAGCATATTGCAAAATTGGAGAAAGTTATGTTTTCTCTGATTATCAAAATGCTAAAGAGTACATGGAGAAATCATTAAATATAATTGGTGTTCCAGTGAATAAAAAATTAGAAGTAAGAAGAGAAAAAGTACTTAATACACTATTATTTTTAAGAATATATCATGAAAAAGATTTACATACCATTAACCCAGAAAATCTAGATGATGCTGAAAAAGCATTCTTATATGTAAAGCTAGGTGAAAATCAAAAAGCGATTAAAATTTTACAAGCTTTACAAAATACAAATGGATATCTTAGTAGTTTTCAATTGTACTATATGGGGCTTGCGGTCGGAGGAGAAGAAGGGAAGAAATACCTAGAAATGTCTATAGAAAGTTTTTCTAAATCAGGTGATTATTTCTATATATTCCTACCAAAGACAGCATTGAAATGTTATAATTGAATTATACAAAAAGGGTGGTGAAACGCTTGAAAAATAAGTTTTTGAAAATAGTTTTCACTATTGCTACTGTAGCTTGTCTTTCTATCACAGCTTTTCAGGTGACAGAAAAAGATAAGGTGCAAAGTGCTAAAGAACAAAAAACAACTTTATATATGATTGATCCAGGCCCAGGAGGCGGGTAATTAATATAATATTAGAAATGACACTATCAAATTGGTAGTGTCATTTCTACTTTATAGGGAATGGAAACATTTTGACTGAAACGACAAAAACTTTCCACTTTAAGACGGTTAATATATAAAACAGGATGTAAGGGGAGAATTAAGGATGACGAAAGAGGAAATTGTAATCCTATTTTTAGATACTGTGAAAGAATATGCACCAGATCAATTAGAAGAATATATAGCAGAAATTAAAAAAATAGCCATTCCTAATTAAGGGGCTATTTTTCTGTTTTATTATGGTGTTTGCTAAGAGCTTGAGCGATAGCTAACATTTGTTCTAACGCCATATCTTCTTTATCCTTTGGCAGCGGTTCTAGCCATTCCATGATTTCTTTGAATTTTTTATATTTATCATCACTAGAGTCGTCATCTTTATTTTCTCCGTACAAATAATTTACAGGTACATTAAATCTTTTCGCTATCTTTTCTATGGTTTCACGACTTGGGAATGCTTTTCCATTTTCAAACTTTGAAACAGTCCCTTTAGTTAAATCCACTTCTTTTCCGAATTGTTCTTGATTCATTTTGTTATCTATTCGAATTTGTTTAATTCTATCCTTCATTTCCATATTTAAATACTCCCCTTTTTACGATATATCGTAAATTACGTTAATTACATTATAAAGTTTCCTAGCAAGAAACGTAAAGAGTAAAAAAAGTTTCCTTCTCTGAAATTTTTTTGTTAAAAACACTTGAAGTTTCACGTTATGAAACTTATAATGAGTTTGTAAGCATCAGAAGGGAGTGATCAGATGCAAAATCAAAAACAACTAACGGCACTTCAAAAAGCTTTTGAAGATTCTGGTCTTAAATATCATGAATTAGCTAATATGGTTGGTATATCAAAGTCTTACTGCTATAAAATTATAAATTATAATCTAAGAGTTTATTATGATGTAGCTGTAAAAATATCAAATGTTTTAGGTAAAGAAACCGACATTCTATTTAATGAACAGGAAAAAAATTTTGAATATGAAGTTTCATTGGGTGAAACTAAAGGGGGTGAAAAAAATGAGCCAATTACAAGTTTTGCAACATCCAGTAAATGAGTTTGTTTTTATGGAAGGGAATTAAGTTGTTCATGATGGTGGAAAGAAACTTTTCGCAGCAACTTGGAGAGACGTAAAATCAGCGTTTGCAGTAAACAGTTATTGCAACATTTTACAGAAAGATTTCAATGAAGAGATATCATACATAAAAGCATGACGGCCAAGGTTAGTATGATTATCCATCGTTAATATAATTTTGGAAGGAGAAAAAAGAAATGGGATTAGATCAAATCATTAAAGAATCAATCCGCGAAGTTGTTCGAGAGGAGATACAAGCTGCTTTAGCGCAGTTCCAACAACAATCACAACCAAACAAAGTAATGAGGGTGAAAGAAGCAGCAGAATATCTCAATATCGCTGTTTGTAGAATGTATGAATTAGCAAGTCATCCACAGTTTCCAGTGATTAGGGAAGGGCGCAAATTACTTTTCCTACAAAAGGATTTAGAAGCTTGGCTTGAAACACAAAAGGAGGTGATTTAGTGGAAGATACAACATCGTTAGTTATATTCGCAATGTTTATCGCGTGCAGCGCATTGTTACTTTACATTACTTATGAACCAATAAAACAGTGGGCTTGGAGTGACGTAAAACAAAATAAAAAGACCCATGGCAGTGGGTCCTTTAAGAAAAAACAGTTGTTATAAGTATATCACGAAAAGTAGGGAAATAGTAGATGCGTCTAACTGAATATCAAGTGCTATTACCTAATAAGTTTTGGAACTTAGCAAAGAGCAGGGATGAATTAAAGCAAATGATTGAACAGTATTTCAAGGCTGGTTATCCGCATTATGAAATTCAACGAATTATCAAAAGTGGACAAGTATATGTGGCGGTTTGTACAAGGAGGTAAATAAATGGCAACATTTCGAGTTAGTAAAAGTAAAAATTACACAACCATTAATAATACAGGTCTTCGAGATGAACGTTTAAGTTGGAAAGCAAAAGGAATATTGGCTTACATTTTATCGTTACCAGATGATTGGGTGTTTTACATGGAGGAAATATCTACTCATGCGAAAGATGGAATTGATAGTTTAAGAGTAGGAATGAAAGAACTAAAAAAATTCGGTTATGTTAGAAGGTTTCCTGTAAAAAACGAAAAGGGAAAGATTACTAACTGGGAGACAATTATTTATGAAGTTCCACAAGTGGAGAATCCAGATATGGAAAATCCACAAGTGGGAAAATCACAAATGGAAGTTCCATTTATGGAAAATCCCAAGCTACTAAATACTAAAGAACTAAGTACTAATAAACAAAATACTAATATACAAAGTTGTAGTAGCATCTTCTCTTTCTACGAAAATAATTTCGGTATTTTAAATTCATTCATAGCCGAAAGTATTTCACAATGGGTAAACGATACAAGCGAAAAACTTGTACAAGCAGCTATGGAGCGTGCTTTGAAACAGCAGAAGAAATGGAATTATGCTGAGGGGATTTTAAAACAGTGGGTTAATAAAAACATTCGTACTTTAGCTGATGTTAATGCAGCAGAAATAGAGTTTAAGAACAAAGGTAAAAAAGGAGCGAATAGAAATGGCAACACCAATGAAAAAATTGGCGGAATCCCTGGAATCGAAGGTGAATTACCATTCTGATCAATGTATGAATCACTCCTATGTAATAGGTGGACAAACAATCATTAAGCCAATTCAAATGATTATTTATCAAGGAAAGCCTGTTTGCCCAAGATGTGTAGTTGAGCAAAACGATAAGGTTTTGGAAGAACAAGCTAACGCTCATTATAAGAAGATTAGCCGTTTACAGAAATTCAACATGCTGGAAAAAGCTAGTGTTATTACAAATAAGAAAATTCCTCTTTCAAGATTATCTGATTACAGAACAGGATGTGATGAAACGATTAGTCACAAGAAAGCTGTAGAAGAAACCTTGGAGGATTTAAAGAACGGAGAAATAAGAAAAGTTGTATTTACAGGAAATCAAGGGACGGCAAAAAGTTTCCTAGCATACAGCATGCTTCATGAATTAAATCAATATTTTTGGGATGTCAGTCAAAAAGAAGAAAATTATCATCTTATGAAAAGTTGCTTGTACGTTGAATTAGAAGCAATAACAAGAATGATTATGGATTCTTTTGATGATAAGAGCAGTAAATATACACTTCAATATTTCGTTCAATTAATTGGACAAGCTGATTTTGTAGTATTAGATGATCTTGGGGCAGAAAGTGGTTCAACGGATTCAAATAGACAGGCATCTGATTTCATACAACGCCTGTTATATGCGGTATCAAATGCTAGACAGGGAATGAGTACATTTACCACAACAAACTTTACTGGAAAAAAACTTTTTAATAAATACGATGCTAAGACCGTTAGTCGTTTATTAGGTGATTCAAAGGTACTGAAATTTACGACAGCTGATCAAAGGCTTGCAAACTTAGGTTTCTAATAAGGAGGAATAAGCATGTGTGTATTATGTCATGATACAGGAATTATTCGTAAAGAAACTTATCCAGGTGTGATTGAAACGAGCGGTTGTAATTGTGAAGTGGCAATACAGCAGCAAGAAGAAAATGATAAGCGTTGGCAAGCATGGTTAGTGAAATTCGAATCAATGAAACAAGAGCTGCAACGGAATCAACAACAAAAAGTTAGCTAACAAGAAAAAGGGGGATTTCAGTCTTATGAAGCCTACGAAAGTTGAAATCGATGTTACTGATAATAAAATTTATGTGGTCAAGAATGGTGAGGTTACGCTACTGAATCCTCCAGTAACAGGATTCGGGGAACAAGTAATTACTTGGCAAGGTGGAAAAGTTGATCGTGTTTCAACTACGATCACGGAAAAAATTAAATAACTGGGGATGCGATTATGAAGCAATTAACTATTGATGATGTTATAGGGAGTTTCCGCTACAACGCTATAAGCACCAGTGAAAAGTTTTTCAATCCAAGCTTTGAAGTACATTTTTACGATAAAGAGGAACGGCAAAAGATGGATTGCTTTGATGCTAGGAGTGAAGCTGAAGCTTGGGATGCAACAATAGAAGAGCATGGGAAAGGTATTCAGAAGATTAGGATAACTCATTCGAAGCGTACCAGATCAGAATTTCTGGAACTAGACTAGGAGGGATAGAGAAAATGAAAAAGGTAATTGAAGAATATATCAATCATTTAAAACAGTCAGCAGTAGAGAACAGAAAGGAATCAGACAAAGCGTATGAAAATGGCGATTTAGGTTTATCAGGATACTTACGTGGGCAATGGATTGCTAATGAAGGAATAGCAACTGCGTTAAAGACTATCTTAACTCAACACAGAGAGGAAAATATGAGTTCAAATTTAATAAAGTAAGACCAAATTTGAATTTTGTATAGAAACGAGGGGATGAGATGAATGAAGTCAAAGCGCCAATAGATGAATGTCCTCATTGTGGCTCTAGTAAAGGATATTATACGAAAGTACAAATATCTGGTTCGTCTAATTGGGAACATAATTTCGATGGAAGTGAACGTGATAACGGGGCATTTCATGATTTTCTAAATTATAAGGAAAGTAAATTTGCGTATTGTATTGATTGCAATAAAAGAATTTTTAAAATGGCTGATTTATAGCCAAAGCGTTATTTGAATAGAAAATAGCAGGTAATTAACTAACTTACCTGCCGTGTGCCTAAACAGTTCGGAGGAGCAAACCCCGTTTTGAAAGAGTGTAGTCATGGGAAACTGACTTGTAGTTAGTATGTGTAAGGTAAAGGAGATTATTCGTAAAGGGGAATGAAAAAAGAGCACATATCAAATATGTACTCTTGAAAAAAGGAGGCTCCTATAAGCGATGAAACATAATACTACAACATATGCTTGCCTTATTTTAAGGTGCAAAGAATATAACAAAATAGTTATTTGAATACAAAAAAAGAGCGTACAAATGAGTAGGCTCTTAGAAAGATAAGCTTTATGAGCATTGAATTATCATATATATTTTATGCTTCATAATCGTGTAAACAACATTGAATAAAAAGAGCACCTTTTCATGTTGTTTTTTCTAAAGGGGTTCTATGAGTGACAAGCTGTCGCATCAATAATACATGTTTGTCCGGTTTAAATGTGAAAAGTTATTTAACAAATAGTTACTTTAATCAAATTAAAAGATTAGAAATTATCTTCCCTAAGTGATTCAAAAAAGTTAAGAATAGTTGCTTTATGGATCACATTTCTAACCAATTTAATCATCCTACCTGAAAAATACTTAAACTTGCAGATACATTTGTTAACGAGCCACCATCACTATTTGTGAGAGTGATAGTACCTGCTGAAGAGATATTATTTATTAAAGTTAATGTCGAAGGAACAGCTGTTACTGTAAAAGCAACAGTACCATGATTTATTGAATGGGGTGATCCCGTTCCAAATCGACCACCTGGAATTGGTGTACCGTTTAGTGCAAAGGAAAATTGATTTTCACGAGCAGCTTCTAATTGAAACTCTGTTACATATGTTCCTATTGTATTAATTATAATATTTCCAGTACCCGTTATGTGGGTAAGGGAAGTCCCTACTATAGGGCCATTTGTATTAAAAGTAACATTACCTCCCGCTACAATTGACTGATTAGTTGTATCAAAAACATATAGATAGTTTGTTAATCCTACACCGGCGGAGCCAGTGGGCCCGGTAGAACCAGTGGGCCCGGTAGAGCCAGTAGAACCAGTAGAACCAGTAGAACCAGTAGAACCAGTAGAACCAGTAGAGCCAGTAGGTCCAGTGGGCCCGGTAGAGCCGGTAGAACCAGTAGAACCAGTAGGTCCAGTAGGATAGTGGGGGAGGATAATATTTTTAATATCCATAAGGGAGAATTTATTGAGTATATCTTTGTATTTATAATCTATCAAAATCACCTCACTTGTATGTTTAGCGAAATAGTATAATAACTTTTTATTAATATCTCATTTTTATAGTATTAATTCTTTTGGTATTGGAAACAGCAAATAAATACCATAAGGCATTATTTTTTAATCTCAATAAAATCCTTATTTCATAACAAATGAAAAAAAGCACGCAGCTAAGCATGCTCATTGACAAGAAAGGTAGATTTTTATGAATGGATGCCTCCATACAATAACATATGCTTGTCCTGTTAAAAGGTGAAAAAATTTTTAATAAAATCGTTATTTTAATTAGTTCAGCCCCTTGAAGGGCGCTCCAAGGGGCGAAGATTCGAGAACTTGTAAACTCTTGTTTAATTACATGAAAACTCCCTAAGGAGAATCTATGATATTTTAACAC
>NZ_CAJCKK010000044.1:0-29597 GCF_903970865.1 Bacillus sp. ME78 | reverse complement strand
TTACTAGTATGAATTGCTACATATCTCTACAATTATTCCCTACACTACGCTCTACCGATATCAATAAGCTTTATTAACTTGCTTCCGTAACCTTCATGCCTATATTCTTCAGAAACCCATAGAAAGTCAACGTGTATATGGTGCCAAAAAGTTATTGCTGTTACCCCACCTACTATTTCTTCTTTTTCATTTCTTACTATGAAACTAACCTTTTCTGAAGGTGTTTTTTCTTCACCTGCAAGATATTTTTGATTGTATTCAATTACTTTCTCTCTTATGTAATCACTATCTTCTTGTACCCACTGCTGTACTATTTTCATTTTAAGTGTCACGCTCCTTTTTACTTATCTATTCAATTTTAAAATGATATTGTCCTGTCTTTAATGAGTTAGTAAAGAAGCAAAGTTAATGGAATAAAAAAGAGCCCTAGTATGAGGACTCTTTTTAAAATTAAGCTACTTTCCGATGTAAATGTTTTAGTTCCTTTTTCTTTTCTACATTTGGTGGACGGATTAATATTGAAATAATGAAGGAAATAACACTTAAAACACCGATTATAATGAAAGTTGGTTGAAATCCCCCGAGTATCGCTCCAATAAATGATCCTGCAAGCGCACCAAATCCGAAACCTTGGTAGACAATCCCGTAATTTGTACTATGGTTTTTTAATCCAAAGAAATCTCCGACAATAGCTGGGAATATAGTTATATTACCGCCGAAGCAAAAGGCGACACTTGCTACACAAGCAAAATAGATCCCGTAATTTAGCGGAATAAAACTTAAAGTAAAGACTGACAAACCTATAATAATAAACGTTGCAGAGACAATTTTCATTCGCCCGATTTTATCTGATAACGTCCCAAGAATGATTCTACCTACTGTATTAAAGATTGCAATCATAGCAACGGCGTTTGCAGCGGTTGCTGCGCTAAGTCCAACAAGTTGTACGCCGATATCTTTTACCATACTGATTAAATACAAACCACCCATACACGAGGTGAATAACATAAAAAATAGCAGATATACTTGTTTCGTTCGCATCATTTCACGCGGAGTATAGTCATTGTGTAATGTTTCAGTTACAGCATTACTTACAATTGCCTCACGTAAGAAGAAGGATCCAATTAACACTAAAAGTAACACGATAATACCCCAATATAAGAATGCTTGTGATACACCAAGGTTATCGATAAGATTTCCGTTTATATATCTAAAGATTAAGCTGCCCATTCCATACGCTGATACAGATATACCTGAAATAAGCCCTTTCCGATTTGGAAACCATTTAATTAAATTAGATAGTGATGTAATATAAGCTGTTCCATCCGCATAACCAACAACGACACCAGCTAATAAATATAATAGTGGTAAAGAAGAAACTTGTGAACTAAGTATTAAGCCGAGTCCTAAAACAATTCCTGCAGTAGCAATAAGTTTTCGAAGTCCTAATTTTTTCTGCAACTTGGCTGCAAATAAAGTTGAGAATGATAAAGAAAAACTTGTTATGGAGAAAGTTATCGCTACTGAATTAAGATTCCATCCAAACTTACTTACAAGGGGTTGATTAAATAAACTCCATGTATAAATTGTTCCAAGGCCAATTTGAACAATGATTGTACCTAGAACAATTAGTAACGGATTTATAGAAGTTTGTTTCATACTAACTGTCCCCTTCTTTTATCTTGACATGAATTTTCACAGTTAGTATATCCATCATAAATTGCAAGATACTGTACGGAAAATGGTAATTAAGTTCATATACACAAAAAGACACTTCATAAAGAAGTGCCTTTTGCAGGTTATATCAGATATTTCTAAAGAAAGCTTTGTTAAGATAAGACATTTTCAAATGCTTATGTATATATGTTATCAAATAATTTCTTAAATGTTATGAGACTTAAGACGTATTTTTCATTCATCATATAGTCGGATGAAAAATTAATATTCGATTTCATCAAAATCTTTCGGCTGCGGTACAGTTTGCATATTAGCTGCATCTTTAGGATCGCTATAAATTGCATTTTGCTCTGTATTTACATCTTTTATATTTTGCTTTTTATTTTTGTTCACTTTATCTTTCATTTTCAATCACTCCTTTTCGTTATAGGAGTAATTATGCCCTATTACCGTTACTAAATGTATCTGCGACTAAATTACTAAATTCACGTAAATAATATAAGTAATTATCACCACCGTAGTTATATCTTTTATTATACATTTTTGCAACAACTACATTATATTCAGGTATTACTAAAATGGTCGGTCCAGTAATCCCTAATATTTGATACGACCCTTTTGGAACACGTTCACCAAGTTCGCTTAATTGCGCAGGCTCATTTTGGATGAACCAAAACAATCCATTTTGTGGTAGCTCTTTGTTTATATATGTTGGACTCTGCAAACTCGTAGCGATTTTTATAACTTCTTTTGGAACAATTTGTTTACCATCTATCCCACCTTGATTTAAATGAAGATTGCCCCACTGCGCAAATTCTCTAGCTGAGACAAACAAATTTTTTTCAGTACCGTCATCTACCGTACCAATTTCACTAATTGCGTCTTCATTTGGATTATTAACAACGTCAACTAAATTTTCATCTCGCTGAACTCTCCAACCTGTTTCTTGAAAATTAGCAGGTTTAAACACACGCTCCTTTAACAATTCAGGAAAACTTTTGTTATATAGCTGATAAATAAGACGTGTCATCATTCTTACATTAATATCTCTATACGCCCATGATTGTCCCGGTGCAAATTCACGAAAAATTGTCCTGTCATTCGTTTCTTCTAATCCGTGCGAATGTGTTACTAAATGTCTTATCGTCGTTTTACTAAGCAATGCAGGATCAAAGTCTTTAAAATATTTTATCGCTTCATCATCAATAGAGTTTATTTTCCCCTCATAAAGCGCATACGCTATCATTAATCCTAAATAACTTTTTCTAGCAGAAGCAACGTTAAATTGTGAAGATGCTGTTACTCTCTTGGTTGTAGATGTATTTGAGTGATAACCACTATAATGCTCTAGTACGATTTTATTATCTTTTATAATACAAAGTGCTGTAGCAGAACTATGATTTTTTTCTTTTATATCCTCTACCCAAGAAATCAACTTATCATATGTATACAAATAAATCCCCCTTAATACACATCAAAATTACAGCATGAAAGAAAAGTGCAAAATAGTTTTTACACCTTTCTTTCATATAAAATAACTTGAATTTTCTATACTTAAATAATCCACCAGTTCCAGCAATTAAAGCAACTGAAACATCCTGCGCATCCTATACATCCGCCGCAACGACCTGCACAACCACCACATCTACCGCCACATCCACCGCAACGTCCACCACAACCGCCACATCCGCCGCAACGACGTGCATCGTCTTGAATGTAATAGTATGGATATTGACTTTGTTGTTGATCCCAATACACAACATTGCCAGTTTGATAATCATTAAGGTTTAATGATTGTAGTTCTTGTTGAAACTGATTCATTATGAAACCCTCCATTTATAAATGTAAATTCCGTCCAAATATTAAAGTTAATAAATTCTTTTAAACAAAGTAGAAACAAGACTATAGACTAAATGCGTACATCAACAAAATATGAACTTACACTAGGTGATGTACCTTGTTTTTCAGCCCATTTTCTTTATATTCATTCGATGGACGTATTTACTATAAATAAAGTGATTTAAAAATTACTAATCCAACAATTTAGGAGTTCATCATTTAACTTACTTTCTAGTAATTCCTTTACTAAAGGCATTGGCATGATTTCATAATGATTTAAGGCTTCTTTATTATAAGCTATCCAGTGAAATGCTAAATGAGACTCGCTAGATTTCGGTGTTAAGTCCGTATGTAAATCTTGTGACTCTACTTCAAAAATGTGGTTAATTTCATGATGAAGAACTTCTTTATCTTGCCATTGATTTTCTATGACGCCTAAAAATTGTTGTATACTACAGTTTACTCCAAGTTCTTCTCTTAACTCTCTTTTTAATGCATTCTCTGCTGATTCTCCAATTTCAACATGGCCACCAGGTAAAAAATAATGATGGCCGATATATTCAGCAACTAATAATTTTTCATCTTTTATCATGACTGCTCGTACAATATGATGAAATTTACTTTTCAATTAATATTCCTCCTAGTTATTTAATGTATAGTTTCTCAAAATAGTCATTTAGTATTGGTATAATATAAATCATAGGCATTTCATACGGATGAATATCATTAATAACTTCAAGAGCATCTTTTACAAGTTCTCGTTTACACTTTATTTCAACTTTACATTCTTGTCCTTCGCATATTTGACCAATTTCTCCATTAAAAGGAGATGCCTCTTCTAAAGGTCTCCAATATCCTTTCACTGAACTATAGGAAAGACAATGGTCATATTCGCCCGTTTTACATGCTCCAATTTTATTTAATTCATCCCTTAATGTTTCAATATATTCTTCAGGAATGAACACTTCAATTTTCACTTCAGTAAATTGCATATTTCATTTCACACCTTTACTTCCTAATAGTTAAACAAATAAACGATATACTTGCTCACCATCATACTCCTGTCCTAATGATATGAAACCATATCGTTCATATAATTTCTTTGCAGAGATATTATCTTTATGTACGGTTAATCTAATTTCTTTACACGCCTTAAACGTATTTTTTATTATATTAATACTTTCTTGTAATGCTGCTTTTCCATAACCATTACCTTGTTGCGATTGATCAATAATAAATCCGTTAATCCAATACATATCCGATGTCTCTATTACAACAGCATGCATAACAAAACCAACCATAAGGTCACCATCGTATATAGCGAATGGTATGTACTCTACATTGTCACCATCTGGTTTTATATATACTTTAGCAAGTGAAACTGCTACAGCGGGGACAAATTTTCTTTGATCTTCTTTAACTTGTAACTTTAATGCATCTTCCCAATTGTCTCTCGTAACAACCTTTAACTGGACATTCAATATTGTAAGCTCCTTTATCTAGAGGATGTATTTTTATATTCAACGCATTGAAATAATTCCCTTTTTCGACAGCAACTTATAACATAATTTTTATAAAATCTTGAATGAATTTTTCTGCATCTATTTCTAAAGCTATACGGGATCCTTCAGATTTAGAGTTAGAGTTAGGTCGAAAATCAGCAAATGTTTGTCCTTTCGTATCTCCGTATGTATCTACATTTACTGTACGATGCACAAATTCAAAAAAACTTGGATTTACTAATCCACTTATTGCAACCACATCATGTAGCAAAGGTCCTTCCATAGATGGATTAAGTTTTTGGTATGCGGATAGATAGTAGTCATACATTGGTTTCATTATCATATGAAATGGATTCTTTGCATTAGCTTGAATATAGTTAAATACATTTGGTGTTAACACAGCTTTGTTTGTTACATTTAAAGGGAATATGAATAAATTCTTTGCTTGATGGAAAACAATTTTACTTGCTATCGGATCTCCATACACGTTTGCCTCTGCTAATGGCGTAACGTTTCCTACTTCTAAAAAAACACCACCCATGAAATAGATTCCTTTTACATTTAGCATTAAATCATTCCATAAATTAAAAGCAATTGCTAACGAGGTAGATCTTCCTACATCGACAATCGTTAAATCTTTTCCGTACTTTATAAGAATCGCAGCAATACTGCCGAAATTATATATTGGAATAGATAATATATTTTCTGGAACATGGATGGGCCCTAATCCTTCTGCTCCGTGAATTTCAGGATAGTACGTAGTGATTTCTTCTGTCAGTGGTTTTGTTGCACCACTAATGACAGGAATGTCTTGTCTATTTGCTAACTGTAAAATATACGCTGCATTATGTGCAGCATGTATATGCTCAACATTTCCGTATCCGGTTACAATACCGACAATTTCAATTTCGGGATGCAGTAAACCATACATAATGGCAAATGAGTCATCAATACCTGGGTCTCCGAAAAATAATACTTTTTCCAAGAAATACTCTCCCTTCATAAAAACATAGAGTCATCAATAACTATGTATATGAAAAAAGCAAGTATATCTATGCGAATTTTAGAATGGATAATGTTTTACAAAACATTAAAAAGGAACTAGCGAATGCTAATTCCTTTCTTCAGTAACCATTCTCAAATTTAATTAATTATCGTATCCTTCATAAATTGCATCATTTATTAGATTTTGTGTTTTTTTATCATCAGGTGCAGGCTTCCACCAATTTCCTGTAATAAATAACATAGTTAATAAATTATAACTATCACTAAAATAACTTTCTCTCTTATTCTTCATCCAATCCCAACCACTATTTACCCACTTTTGATTATTGCTACTCGTTATACTTGCAGCAATAAACGGTGAAACAAATACAGCAGTTGGATAACTACCAATATTGGATCCATTTAATTGATAACCATCCACAATTTTAGAAGGATTTCCATTCGTTTTATTTTGAATCCATGAAGAGACTTTATCAGAAATGACTTTACTTCGCTTCTCGCCGTACATCGCATAGTCCATTACAATTCTTAAAGGTACTCGACTAGCATTATAATAATATGCATTTGTATATTCTGACTCATCTAAGAAGTCTTTAGGTGCGGGTTGTGGTGGGTTTTTTACAACGAAATCTGAAATAAGTCCTGTATTTGGAGAGTACTTATTACTAAATTGCGTATAAACATCGTACAAATTATTAATAACAGTAAGCCAAGTTTTATCACCTGTAAATTCATAAAATGCTCTAAGGTGTGACATCATCCAATCAGATGGTCTCGTATCAAGTGAACTTTTAGAATCCCAATCTCCTAAATTTAGTCGGTTATTATTTGTAACATTACTAGCTTTAATACCTTTTGTAATCATGTCTTGTGCTTCTTTCAAATAATTAACTGTTCCATTAGATCCCCACTGCTTATGAGCAAGAAGAAGAGAATACGCAATATCTAAATCCCCATCAGTAGCAGAATCAAAATGACCTTGTGCTTTTTTACTATCTGCGACAACCCATCCCATTAAATTAGGATTTTGAGAGCT
Source organism: Bacillus sp. ME78 (assembly GCF_903970865.1). NCBI lineage: Bacteria > Bacillati > Bacillota > Bacilli > Caryophanales > Bacillaceae > Bacillus > Bacillus sp. ME78. The sequence goes on along the minus strand of NZ_CAJCKK010000044.1, from coordinate 22,538 downwards.
TTTAAAAGTTCTTGCTGTTTTAAATAAACCGTCATAGATTTTTTGAGCATTCGAATCATAACCAGCCATTAATACTGTAATTATCATCCCATACCCTTGACCTTCTGAAGTTCCAAGTGGCTTAAACCCATCCGCATCACCTGTAATCTCTCCTTTTACGTAATAACCACCAGGTAAAGAAGATAAATCATTTTTCAAATATTTCTTTTTCCAATTATCGTAGTAACTTCTTACAGAAGCATTTAAACTTTCCTGTGTAACATGATTCGGTTTTATAACACCTGCATAATTAACTTGCTGGGGAAATGGTTTCATTTCCTTTGCAGCAGCTACTTGTTGATTAACTACGGGAATAGAATTTTGTATTGAATTGTCCGTTACACTTGCTGCGAAACTAGAATTAGAAAAACTAGCTAGTCCGATTCCTACAATAGAAATACATGTGAAAATTTTTCTTTTTCCATTCATTATGTTGTCAGCTCCTTTTAAAATGCTTACTACATAAAATGTAACATACAATATTTAACTGAAATACAAAATATTATATTTATCAACATAAGAAAGAAACTATATAAAAAAGTATCATAAAATTATTATTGAATTACATTATACGGATTGATTATTTGCTAAATTCCTATGTTTTTCTTTTCTTAATACCGGTATATGAGCAATCACAATTCCAAGTATAGTAATTCCTCCGCCAATTATCGAAACTAAAGTTGGCACTTCTCCTAACCATATCCAAGCAATGAAACACGCAGTTATTGGCGTTAAATATAGAGAACTTGTCGCTTCAGAAGCACCAGCACGAGATATAATATAGGCCAATGCAATATACGGGAGTACTGTTGGAAAGACACCTAAATATATAACGCTCAAGTTAACTTCAAGAGGAGCTGCTAGTATTTTTTGATAAACTCCGGGTAAGAAAATAAGCATACATACAGTACTAGACAAAATTGTATATATGGTAAATGGTAAGAAGCCGTATTTTTTTAAGTAAGATGTTTGGAAAACGAAAAATAGACTTTCTGAAATCGCCGCTAATAATATAAATAATCCCCCCCCGCTATTCAATTGAATAGCGTCGCCTTGGCTAAATGAAATTAAGGCAATTCCTGCAAAACTCATTACACCACCGATCCAGCCATTTAATTTCATTTTTTCATTCAAAAAAACAGAAGCAAGAATTGCCGTTACTATTGGAGTGACTGAAATTATTAAACTTGCAGATCCAGCATTTACTGTTTTTTCGCCGTAGTTTAATGCGATGTGATAAATAGTAAATCCTAGAGCACCAAATATAAAAATTGCTGGGATATCCTTTAAATCCGGTAGTCGTAGTTTGTATATAAATGAAAATAACAAAAGTATAAATGAGGCGATTAATAAGCGTAGTAAAGTAAGGTGTTCAGGCGTATAAGATTCAAGCCCCATACGAATTGCTGGAAAAGCAGTTCCCCATATAAGAATTGTAAAAGCATGAGCACATATAATGCGTAAATCCCATTTTTTATTATGCATGTTTTCTCTCCCTCCTTAATAGACCAACCATTTTTAAATTACCAATTATTTCTTTTCATCATATTTAATAGTTGATACAATGTCTTCAACCAGTTATTTATCGGAAAAACCAACCACTTTGAATCTTTTAAATTAACGAAGGAGTTTTTTATATGACAACCGATAAAAAAGTGCCCAAATATCGGCAGATAATAGACTATATGAAAGAAAAAATTGAAAACGGAGAATGGCCAATTGGAAGTAAAATCCCTAGTCAGCGGCAGTTAGCACAATTATTTCATGTAAATCGAAGTACTGTAATAAATGCGCTAGATGAACTTATGGCAGATGGTTTAATTCAAGGACAAATCGGAGCAGGAACAATTGTAACAAATAATACATGGTCATTATTAGCAACTAATCCCCCGCCCGATTGGAGTGAATATGTAAAGGCCGGTATTCATAAACCAAGTAAGTTAATGGTGCGAGAAATAAATGAAGCAGAAGCAAATAAAACGCTTATCCATCTTAGTAAAGGTGAACTTGCACCTCACCTTTTCCCGCTCGAAACTATGCAATCTATAATTAAAAACGTCAGTGAGGAATTAGATTATTTCGGATACGAAGAACAAAAAGGTTTTTATCCGTTACGTGAAGCAATAAGCAAATACGTAAAATCATTTGGAATACATGCATCACCGGGTTCTATATTAATAGTCTCTGGTGCACTCCAAGCATTACAATTAATATCAATTGGTCTTTTACATAGAAAATCAACTGTTTTACTTGAACAACCTTCTTACTTATATTCACTTCATGTTTTTCAATCAGCAAATATAAATTTATCCGGTATATCAATGGATCATCACGGTATTTTACCTAACGACTTATTAAAACGAATTAAATATAGTCAAAAGAATAATATTTTATATTCAATCCCTTGTTTTCAAAATCCAACGGGGATATTGATGTCCAAAGAGCGAAGAAAAGAAATATTAAAAATATGTGAAAAAGAGCAATTGCCTATCATCGAGGATGATATTTACCGAGAGTTATGGCTTGATGAATCACCTCCAGCTCCTTTAAAGTCGATGGATAAACATGGACATGTATTATATATTGGTAGTCTCTCTAAAACACTTAGCCCAGGACTTAGAATTGGATGGATAATCGGACCAGAACCTGTTATTGATAGATTGTCAGATATAAAAATGCAAACAGACTATGGATCCAGCTCTTTATCTCAAAGAGTAGCTGCTGAATGGATAAATGAAGGTTTTTATGAAGAACATGTAGCAAACGTAAGAAAGCACCTGAAAGAACGAAGACAAATAATGATACGAGCTTTAAATAAATATTGTGCAGATATTGCATCATGGGATATTCCTAGTGGTGGATTTTTTATATGGCTAAAGGTTGTACATAACATTCCGATGAAAAAACTATTTTCAGAGGCACTATCAAAAGGAATTCTTTTAAATCCGGGACGTATTTATGAAGAAGAATCAGATCAGTACATTCGTTTATCATATGGATATGCTACTCCAGAACAAATGACTAACGGAATTAAATTGCTCAGTGAATTAATTCGGAAGTTAACGGCATAAAAAAAATCCTCTTTTGTTTTTGGAGGATTTTTTTATGTATCTTATTTACCACAATTTCATTTCCTGCCCTAATAAAATAAGTTCTTCATAAGGATCTCCGTCAATATTTAATACTTGAGCAAAAGCAGGTTCTGTTTTTAAACCTTGTTCCTTTAAGCGAATAACTTCTTCCCTTATATGGGGATACTGCATTAATAGCATGTGTTCCACTATCATATGTCTATATGCATTTTGATTACGCACTGGCTTCGGTTGAGCAAATAATTCAAATTCAAAACCTTCGAATTCAAAATTCACCTTTATCGATTCAGTACCTTTAATTTTTTTCTTTTTTATGTTGAACCCTCCATAAGAACCATATAAAGATCTCATTTCCTGCTCAAAAACATCAAAGTTATATACTTCCATTACAATATCTAAGTCAGATTGAGGAGTATCAATTCTTATAGGGATTGTCCCGCAAAGAACGGGATTATATAAAGCTAAATCCTCCATTATGTTTAGGCTATTCAAAACATCATATATTTTTTGTTGTTTCTCATTGCCCGATTGTAAATATGTAATAGATGTAAACATAGAAGTCTCTCCTTCATTTAACATAATAATCATCTCACTAAATATTTAAATCATTGGGTTTTGTTCTAGGAGTACCTTTATTTCAATATATTAAGCCGAACTAACTATATTTTTCAACTTTTCTCCTATACTGCAATACTATAAAAATAAAAAAGGAGGAATTATTATGAGCATTTTTAACATTCTTTTAACCATACACATCCTATTTGGAACAATATGCTTAATCACTGGTATTGTAGCGATGGTTGCCCAAAAGAAGAAAGGAAAACATACCGAATGGGGCGAAATATATCATGCATCCTATGTTGTCATTACCCTTACGGCAATAATATTATCCATTATCAACTGGGATAAAATCGCATATTTATTTTATGTAGCAATCTTCTCTTATTCATTTGCGATTTATGGATACCTTGCACGAAAAAAACGTTGGAAAAATTGGCTCCATCACCACATTAGAGGTATGCTAGGTTCTTATATTGGTGCAGTCACCGCACTTTTAGTAAATATCGGCATCCATATTCCCATTTTAAATTTACTTCCGCCAATATGGTTTTGGTTTTTACCCACCTTAATTGGTATCCCCCTCGTAGCCAGTGTATCAAAAAAATATAAAAAGCGTAGTTGAAATTAATTACATTTTGATTACTTTCTGATTATTAGAATGAAAAATTATACTCTATGTATTACAAATAATATTATGAATGCTCGTCCTATGAATATTTAAAATAAAATGCCGCCCAACAGGACGGCTCTTATTTTTACTTTACAAACGTAACATATTCACCAGAAACCCATTGATTTCCACCAACATTATACCAACCATCTTTATATCCAAACGATTGATATTTTTCACCTTGATACACGTTTTTCACAATGCCGTAATTTGTTCCAGGGCCGGTACGAACACGCAATACATCAGCGATTATAGTAACTACACCTACACCATCGTTTGATGATTGTGAAGTTGCTGGTACATTTCCTCCTGTATAACGGATGTATGATGGATCGTTATAAACCCACTGATCGCCACCTAGATTTAACCAACCATTTGTTTGTCCAAATACTTTGTAGGACTCTCCTTTCCCTAATTGACGAATAACGCCATATCCAGTACCAGGTCCTTTTCGTAAATTTACATTACTACCGTTAATATAAGCAACCCCTACACTATCATTCGACGTGGGAGGAGTCACTACGTTTTGAGCACCTTTTCCAAAAGTATCCGTTCCATACCCTTTGTAGTTATATTGCAAATGCGGGCTATCCACAAATCCTTTCCAGTCACCGCCCCATTCAAAACCAATTTGTTTAGCATAACGAATTGCTGAAGCCCACGGTTCTTTATTATAGCCATTCCAATCTTCTGTACCATTCGACTGAATTGGAACAAAATCTAATGCCTGTCCTACTAAGTGATATGAGCGCATCGTTTGTGATGCTCCTTTACGAACATATTCACGTTGTTGCTCGACCGTACGGATTGTTTCATAAATTAATACTTCAATTCCATTGTCGATACAGTACTGATACCACTTAAAAGCTGCAGCTTTCGTATTATCCGCTAATTTATTCAGATTACTTACATTTCTATTGTGGTATTTCAATATGCAACATCTCCTTTTCTATTATCCTATGCAAAACTCGTCTCACGGGTTGTACATATACCTAGAACGATACGAAGTACAAATACATAGGAAGCCAATTCAACTTACAAAGTTTTCACTTCTAGCTTCAAACTTTGTAAGTTGAAATCGAAGTAATAAAAAAACCACAACCTAAGTCTTCCAGTTGCGGTTTTTGGTATTTTCTTTTTATATGCTACATGCCTTCTTTACAGGTTGTGTAAATTTTTCCTTTATGAATAACACTTCTTATTCATGACTTTTCAAATCCAATAATATTGAATGTAAACAATCCGGATAATTAGTAAACATCCCATCGACTCCCCATGAAAGTAACTTTTTCATATCTTTTTCATTATCTACTGTAAATGGATGAACTTCTAATCCGTTTTTCTTTATTTTATTTACATAATCTGAATCAATATATTTGTAATTCATACCAAGACCTATGCAGTACGTTTTATACTTTTCTATCTCTAATTCTGTTAATTGAACTGCTTTTTTATAAGGTAATAATTGTACTAAAGATATATTACTATTTAAGCTATGAATCTTTTGCAGACTTTCTTCACTAAACGATTGAATAATAACTTTATCCTGTATTTCATAGTGATTAATAATTTCTAATAATTTTTCTTCCATTCCTGGATATTCATTAGGTGATTTTGTTTCGATATAATAGTTTGCGTTATGCCCAAACGTTTCAATAATTTCTTTTAATGTTGGGACTTTAGCATTTTCAAATTCTTTCTTTGCTAAGTTCGGATATTTTTCGTTGAAAAAAGAACCTGCATTTAGTTGCTTTATTTCTTCTAATGTATGCTCTTTCACTAGCCCTGTACCATTTGTTGTACGGTTTAAGGTTTCGTCATGTATAGCCACTAAATGTCCATCTTTTGTCATTTGGAGATCAATTTCTATATAATCTCCATTCATTTGTTGGCCTAATTGATATGCCGCTATTGTATGTTCAGGCGCGAACGCAGAAGCACCTCTATGTGCGATATTTTTTATATGATTTGATTGATTAATAGCTTTAGTATACTTATGTTCATTAATTTTCTGAAAAACAAAGATACTTATTATTATAAAGGCACAAATTATTGTAACGAGATATATCTTTTTCATAACGATTTATAAGCTCCTATATAAAAACAATTTAACTTGAATGATTTATTCAATTAAATGTCGATTTTCCAATACAGTCATTTTGCCGATAGCTTGAAATCCCGATTTTTTATAAATATTGATTCCATCGGGTGAAGCTTGTAATACACAATACGTATTCTTAAATTTTTGTGCTTCTTGCAGAAGGAAATTGAACATAGTAGATCCGAATCCTCGTCCTCTCATTTCTTCTTTCGTTGCGATGTCATAAATACCAATACTATCTTTTGAACATATCAATGAACCAACTGTTACGATTTCACCTTCATAAAACCCTAAAAATAGTTTCATATTCTCACTGTTCCATAAATCAAGATTAGAAATTTGATTATAGAATGCTTGTACATGTATAGCTTCTTCTGATGTGCCGAATAAATTAGCTAACGTTTCTCCAAATTTTTTTATTAGTCCAGGTGAAGATGCTTGTTGAATTGTAAAACTTACTGGCATGTGTATTGTTGGAGAAATTGTTTTTAAGTCTGCTACCATCGCAATATTTTGCTCCGCTTCTTTTAAACCGATTTTAATTAACTCACTTTTTATATCCCGCTCTTGCTCCTCATCCCATAACCAAACACTCATTGGAAATTTCTTTTGATTATAGTATTCTACCTCCTTATATAATTTCTCGATCCCTACCGTTAAATTATTGTTCAGTAGAGTGATGATATTGAATGTATCGGCAGGTAATCCGCAATCAACAGCAATATAATCTTTCGTTTCTTTTATACTCATTCCGGGCACAAATTGCGCAACATATGAAGTTTTAAATGCAAAGTTATCTAGTAGTTGTTGTTTATAATTCATCAATAGTTCTCCTTTTCATAAAAAGTAACACTCGAATTTTTCTATATTAAATATAACATATTAGAAATTTACCATTTTCTATAAAAAGTACCTCTTTAAATTGTGCTCTATAGTTTAAAATAATTAAAAATGATATAACGTTGTCGGAATGAAAAAAGTGGTATATAATAAATATTAACATTACTAGTAATTATTTTAGGTATTCCTAGAATAAAGGAGCGATACATATGAAAATTACTATTTATTTCGGAAGTCATGAAGATCAAGATGTTCGTACTATGGACTGTCATTTAGATGTAGAAGATACAGAAGAGATTGTTTCTGTATCATAATATAAATAGTTAGGGTAAACCCTATTCCTTACAGCGTTTAAGGCACCTTTTATAAGGTGTCTTTTTTGTTATATTTTCATCAAAAACCCTTTACTTTATAGCGTTTTAATAGTAAAATATAAATATACGAACAAACGTTCTTTTTATTTTAAACGTACATGAAGGGATGATTTTAACAATGGCTCCATTAAAGCGCAGAGGAAGAAAAAAGCAAGCACCTATTATTTCAAATACAGGCTTTATCGGCTCTGTCTTTATTGATACATTGGAGTTACAAAAGAAATCCTATTATTTCGCTCGTAAAAAACTTCAAATTGTTCATCACGTACTAGATGGTCTCTCTGGAGCAACAAGTGCTTTATTTAAAGAACATAACATTTCAGCATACATGTCATGTGTGTATTTACATAAACAAAAGAAAATTGGTTTTGTTCTTTCAACGAAACCATTTGAACAAAGTGATGGCGTTGCTTATTTTGTAAATTATTTAATCGAAAAGAATTTTTATGGCGGCCATGATGAAGATGTAGAATATCAAGAAGTATTTAATACAGGTTTTATCGGTGTAGTATTCGCTGATTTATCTAGTATAGATCGCTTTAATTTCGAGTTTGAAATGGGTATGCTAACGAAATTAATGAAAGATATGATTATTCCAGTTAAAGAACTCTTTTTACGCCATAATGTACCGGCTTACATCTCCACTTCCCATTTAGAAGAACAAAACAAATTAGGTTTCGTTCTCTCTGTAAAGCCATATGACGAACGCGCTGAAGCAGATTTATATTTTGAAGCGTATTTAAAAGAACGCGGATTATTTATTGGTGATGAAGAAGATGATATTGATAAGATTGTCATTAGAAAAACCGCTGAATTACGATAAAAAAGCGCAGGATCAGCATCCTGCGCTTTTTAAGTTACGTTAAACACTATAATCTTTTGAATGAATTTCTAAATTTAACTTATTTGCTAAAATTTTATTCAAAGTAAAAAATACAATCCCCCCTGCAATGGGAAGCGTGTAGGCTGGAATGAAATTTAATAATAGTCCTGATATTGCAAGTGCTATTGGCTGCATTATTTTACCTAAGCTTAATCCAATACTAAGAACTCTTCCTCTATATTCTTCAGGAATCTCATTTTGCATGAAATACATTAAAGGAATATCAATTTGTGCTATCATAAATCCTAAAAAGAACATAATCATGCAATACGTAGTAACATATACCAAATTATTTACTACAATAGGTTTAAATAAAACAGGTATTCCTGAAACTATCATAAAAATCGCCAACATAAAACTTATTTTTTTCAATAGATAAGAATAAGAAAAACAATCAGTTATCTTTTTTACTAGTATTGCACCAACTATCATACCTATCGGGAAAGTCCCTTGAATCATACCAAATTGCTTAGAACTAAGATTAAGAACTGTGTTAATAATGTATGGCAACGGAACAGTTACAGCAAAGCCTAAAAAGAAATTAAGAGAAATTAAAATACTAAAAGTATTTTTTAAGCGTTTCCGCTCCAATAAATAAGAGTATCCCTCCTTTATATCTTCAATAAAATTAATTTCTCTAATTGAACATTCCTCATTTATGTTTTGCTCAAACAATTTAAAGTTAATAAACAATATGGAAATAGCCGAAAGGATAAATGAAATACCATTTATAATTATAAAAATTTTAATATCAAAGACTGCAAAAACAATCCCCCCTAACATAGGGCCTAGAATTAAAGATATAGAATCGATAATTTTACTTATAGAATTAATACTCATTAACCGCTCTTTAGTGACCATATTCGGTTTTACGGCCTCTAAACCTATTCCAAAAAAAGTTGTAAATACTGTCATAAGAAAGGTAGTAGTATAAATGATAAATAAGTTTAATCCATAATAGCTGCTTAATATATAAACAGTTATTAATAAGCATCCGCTTAGTAAATCCATACAAATAACCAGTTTCTTTTTATCAACCTTATCAGCAATGACACCGGCAAATGGATTCATAACAATCATTGGAATCGTTCCTAATATGAGCGAAATTGCAAAATTTAACGCAGATCCGGTTATTTGTAAAACATACAATCCTAATGCAAAACTATAAATAGAGCTACCAAATAGTGATACTGTTTTTGCAATTGAATATAAACAAATATTTCTTAGTTCTTGGTTTCTTTTTTTATTTTCTATATGTAATCGTAAACTTCCCATCACTTTTCCCCCTGCCTAACTTTGTGTTACGTACATTGTAAGTTCTTGGGTCAACCCAATAGCAATATGTACTATTTGAAAAGTTTTAAGGGAAAATAAATAAAAGATGGAGTTAACCCCATCTTTTTCCGAAAAATGAATATGTATAAATTTCTTCTCCTTGAACAAAGAAATCCTCGTACTTTCCGCCTCGTTTTAAATAATTTGAAGTACTTTCATCAATCGATTGAAACTGTAAATTTTGGATTTCTTTCGTTACTTTTGCAGATGTAAAATTCTCTCGGAGTCTAGGTGCAATTTGGCTATTTATGCTGAATTTATTAAATAAAATAAATGAACTTAATAAATAACAATTAGGTTTAAAAAGGTAATTTAATTCGCGTAATAAAAACTCCTCATGTTCAAAACTATAATTACTTGTACCTGATTGATCAATTACAATATCAGCAGAATAATTCTGAATAGGAATGTTTAGAAAGTCAGCACAGATAAATACAATATTTCTTTTCAAATTTCTTCTCTCAATTACATCTTTTAAAAGTAAAAGTTTATTCAAATCTCGATCAACAGCAATATATAAACACTCTACCGGTAGTTCTTCATAAATATTTCGTAAAAAGAACCCAATACCAGACCCTAAATCAAGTAGTATTTTTTCATTTAAATCTAATTGCATTAGTTTCTTTTTCGCCCATTCTCCTCCTCTTTGAACATTTTCCAAAAAAGCAGTATCCGTTTCATGGATATAATCTGAAATAGAATCTTCAAGTGATTTCCTCTTATACACCTCAAATAATTTTCCAGCTGTTAAAACTCCGGAAGTAATCGCGTATTCTTCACCACAATTACAAATTAATTTCCCCTCTACAATTTGATTTTTATTAATAATGCCATCTTCAAGAATTAAATTTCCGTTACACTTAACACATTTAAATAAATGAAGTACTTTTAAATCTACCCCTAAAATTGAACTCGAAATTTCAGTTTCTATAGATAAATTATTTAACGTTTTCTTTAATTTATCTTTTCGTTCCTTTAAGGTTTTTATCTCTTGTTCAATCTTTTCATAGTCTAAGGATTTCCCTAAATTTTTATAAAGAAACAGTTCTTTAATTTCATTCAAGCTAAACCCTATCCATTTGTACTCTAATATAAGTTCTATATCCTTTTGACAATACTCGTCAAAAAAATAGTGACTTCCTTTTTTCTCAGGAATAACGAGTCCGAGATCCATATAATGTCTAATCGTATCTACACTTACATTATTTACTTCTGCAAACTTACTGATTTTCATCCTAATCACTACCATTTATATATTTGTTTATACATACTTCTTTATTATTTTAAAAAATCCTTTCATCTCCCTATATAAAATTGTTTATATTATGAAAAAGATGTAATTAATTTTAGAGTTCCGCCACATATCCATCAAGCTAAGCTTATTTAAGTTTAGCTACTCTTTTTAATCTTGAATTTTAAAAAAGAGTAGCAGGTAGTACGGTTATGTCTATATATCTAAAAAGCTTAAAATTAAACTATGAGTTCATGGATAAATTAAAAACTGTGGCGTAAGTACGACAGTTTTTTTCCTTTTTCATTGGGTTGGAATATGTAAGGTTACGTACTTTAACTGTAGAGGACTAGTACTACCCGTTCATATTAATTTCATAGACGTTTAGGATATTGTTTTATGGGAAGTGTTCTTGCTATGAAATCGGGATTGTAAATATAGATGGACGTGATTCAAGTCAAAGAAAAGGCACTCCTAAGAGTGCCTTTTCTTTGACTATTTTATATGTGCGAACGCTTTCAAAATTATTGGATATAAATTGATGTACGCATTGTATTAAATGGTGAATTTATAGATGTCTTTTGGTACTCAAACGTTCCTTGTTGGTGTCCAGAAGCATCCCATTTATAATACCAGCCAACGATTGGTCTTCCGCCAATTATAGTGGAATCAATACTTTTTACATTAGAACCATTCATTTTAGCAAATGGGTTTTGGCCATAGCCCATTTCTTTCGTTGTAATATATAAGTATTTTCCCCCGTGGTTACGCGATGTGCTGAAGCTGTTCTGATTAATTGTTTCTACCCCGCCTAGCTCAGACTCTACTTGTACGACGTTTAGTGAAGTAAGTGGTGCTGCTGGTCCAGCTGAAGCTTCTGTTGCCATTCCTAATCCGACGAACGCTGTAATTGCTAACGATGAAATCCCTAGTGCTGCTTTTTTAAACATAAAAAACATCCCCTTCCATCTATTGTTTTCTCTTTCATTTTCAATATAATCCTAATAACCTTATATGTAAATAGATTGTAGCTGTATAAATATTAGTGCGAATATTCTATTATATATTTCTACAATTCTATTACTTAATATGAATGATTTACAGTGCAAAACGAAATACACACATGTCAAGTTTGTAGTGTTGACATAAAAATTGTAAACTGGCTTATGCCTCGTATTTATCATATTTTATATCCAATATTCCTAAGCTTCTGTATTCTAGAATGTTTTTACTACAACTATTCATTTTTTCTTTGCAGGAACAACTGTGATAACATCTCCTTTATCATTTAAAGTCAGAGAATGTAGAAATTATAGCTAGTTATTGATATGCTACCTACTACGTACTGGAGCGCAACCTATCTGATAGGTGAATGATTCATGTGAAAAAGGAAACGCTACCAGTTCTATAGCACCTCCTTTTTATTTAATAAGTTAGACAGAAAGAATAGAAATAATGTTTTTCCTGTTTCACTATCCTTTTGTTTGTAAATGAACTGAGTTTTGAAAAACTATCCTATATAGTATGAATCGGGTATAGACATTAAATAATAGAATAGGGCACCTATTACTCCACAAGTAAAAATAGTAAATCCCATATTTCTTATGCCTTTAATTTTTGACCACAATCCAATAAATCCTGCTATTAACCCACTTAAAGAGAATAGTGAAAAGTTGGAAACGGGTGTAAGAAGAAATTCCGCATTAATCCCTGTCCCCCAACAAACAATAGGTAACACGACAAGGGTAAGACAAAGTAATCCCATTACACTTACAAGTAATTTAAGATATTTGATACCTGCAATAATTAAATAGATTCCACCTATAAATCCACATAACCAGTAAATTGGCATAAAGTAAATCCAAAGAAAATGCAAGATGATCATATGTAATTTCCTCCTATTTATTTTCGCTCATTGTAGTTCTGGTTATTTGATGTTCTGAATTCGTTGCTAATTTATTAAGTTGATTTAGCGTTTCTTCTAAATCAAACGAATTAAACCAACGGTAATCCTGTCTGTCTAGAATACGATAATGCTGACTAATTAGATTTTGTTGTAAGCGAAAGTTCCCTTTTTCTTGAATCTGCTTCCACCAGACTTTTCCTCCCAATGTTTTTTCTTTGAAGTTGTTAGTGCTATTGTGGGCCATTGTTTCGATTACTACTAATGGATCATCCCCAAGAGTATTCTGTAAAACTTCACTATCTCTAAACAATGCACAAATAGCAACAGTGTTGGTCCAACCTGCATTCGTTCTCCCTTTCTCAATTTGAACAAGCGTTTTTTTTGATATGCCGAGAACTTCAGCCATTTTATCTTGTGTATATCTTTTTTCAGTGCGTATTAACTTTATTTTCATTGAAATAAGTTCAATTGCATGCTCCTTATTCACTTTACTTCCCCCAAAAAGTAACTAATGTGTTATTTAGTGTAATTTTACACTTTAATCAATTCATTTTCAACTCAATCCTCCTTAAATCTTGTAAGAAATAATTGGATAAGTCATAAAAAAGGCATTCCACAGTTATCTATGGGAAGGTAGCTCGACCATCGATTTCTAACCTCGATGGAGATATGTCGAGATCACATTTCATTTTAATTAAATAAAAAACCCGTAAATAATTCACGGGTTTTACTTTAATAACTAATTGCTATTGTACCTTCACCTGCATGAACCGCAAATGAAATTGGTAATGGATATAATTTGAAATCCATTTCAGGGAATGCTTGTCTAATATCTGCAATCCATTCCTCGGCTCCATCTTTATCATTAGCATGGAACATGTGAAGTACTTTTGGTAATTCTTTTTCAAGTTCATTTTTAATATATTCTCGACATTTTTGGATTTTACGAACTTTCTTTTCAAGTAAAAGCTCTCCACCTTTTACTTCTAATATTAAGTTAACACTTAATAAACTTCCAAGTAAAAATTGAATGCCCTTTACACGACCACTTGCATAAAGGCCTTTTAAACTTTTCGGGAATACGTGGAAAGGTCTTCTTTTTTCATCTACTAATGTTTTGTGTATATCTTGTAAAGTCATACCATCATTGTATAACGATTTCGCTTTTCTAATTAGTTCATCCATTGGATAACTTGTTGTTTCACTGTCTAATACCGTTAATGGAAAACCTGCCATTTCTGCAGCTAGCTTCATATTTTGATAGGTTCCACTTACTTTTCCGCTAATAGCAACTGCAAATCCTTCTTCATATTCTTCTTTGCATTTCGTAAATAACTCTACCATTTCCCCAATATTAGGTTGTGAAGTAGTGACTGTTTTACCTTCGTTTAACGCATTATAAACACGTTCACGTACACCTTCTTCACAATCTTTGTACGACATTCCATCAATAATAACTTCGATTGGGATAACAAAGTTATCTCCTTCTGTTTTAAAATTCGCAGTTGTACTATCAGTAATCCAAGCAACACGCTTCATGTTGTTCCTCCCTTAATTCAATTCCTCTTTTCTAATTTTTCTATATATTTATGTTATAAAAAGAGAATATCCCTGTAATAGTAACAGGACTTTATTGTTTTGGCTATAGTAGATGTATATTAAATGTGACTATTTCTTGTCTATTTCACAAATAAAAAAGAAAATCAAGGAATTTGCTCGATTTTCTTCTTATCATATACTATTTAAAAGTTTCATTATCTAAAATTACAACATAATCATTCGTTAATCTTCCAGCTTCTTTTGTATAACTAACAAGTCTTTGTATATTATCACAGCAAATTTTTGCTCCCCATACGAGTAACGGTACGCCAATAAAATCGATATGGAACCTTCTAGAAAACAGCCCACCGAAAGTCATTGGTAAAGGCACTGTTGGTGATGTGTTAGAAAATATAATCTTTTCATGGCTTTGATAATGTTTTTGCAAGATTTCTCCTAAATGCTTCATCGCTGGTACAACAACTTTTGATGCGCCACATCCAATCGTATATACAGGATGACCATGTTCATCGATTCCATGAAAAATAATTTTTCCCATATCTTCTGTTTTCAATTTATTAAAGTAATCTACATTCAAAATTTCTTCTTTCGTTAACTTACGATCCGTTGGTAATTTATTTAAATGATACGCTGCAGCAAGTGAAGTTGTATGAGTACCGCCGAAGTCTGTGTAAATGTATATCATATTATCATCCCTTGTTGTAAAAGTTCAATGTTAATTAGTATTACCGTTCTTAGCAATGTTAAACAAGGGGTGAATGCATTTACGTTTTTTGTGTTAATTCATTATATTTTTTCCAAATATAATAACGTCTACTAATCACAGTGCCTAATGTAATACATAAAAAGGCATTTGTTACAACCATTAATGTCTGGTGCGTACTACCAGAAAACATACTTTGTTTAATCATAATTTTTGCTCCTAAAATAACAAGAAGGATTATTGTACTTACCCAATTTCCTTTTCGGAGTACATGACCTGTTTTACTATCAAATCGAAATGTTAAAGCTCTTCCCCGTATAATCCCTAGACCTAAGCCAATTCCAAGCATTACAACAAACAGTAGTCCTTGCAGCAAAGTTATTTGTCCCATATGAATAATGGACTGGATTGTTACAAAGCACAACAAAGCCGGAATGAGCCAAATACGGTTTATTTTCACTTTTCGTTCTTTACTTTGCATCAAAACAATAGTAAGAACAACAAGTAAAATATCCATTTAGAATCCTCCTATAAACTTGTTTATCTTTAAAAAATATATTCTCCTCTTTTCATTCCATACTTGAAATACGATAGCTACTTTTAAGTGTAAGTTGGAAAATGTGATTTCTCATCAGTCTTAAGCATTATTTATAAAAATAAAAAGACGTACTTTTTACTCGTACGCCTTTAATAACTCGTTTAAACTCCTATTTATCAACTAATTCCACACCTTTAGAATTAGTTTTACCCAACACTCGAATGTTAAATTTATTAATGGCTTTTAAAAAGATAATATAAATACAATATCCAATAATAGAACCTATAACATTACAGATCACATCATCAATATCAGTAATTCGTCCTACTCCACTAAATAAAGACTGAATTAATTGTAGCAATTCGATACTAACTGATATAGTAAATCCTAATAAAATAGTATTTTTGAACTTTTTATATTTATCCCATAAAATTGGTGCTAAAAATCCTAAAGGCATTAATAATAAAATATTCCCGCCTACATTTCTTACAATAAGACCAATCATAAATAGGGCATCCCCATCATAAGCACTACCAATTTGATTGATGTCTTTAATAATTGATGCAAATGGTATTATATTGACCGAGCGATTCAGATCTTCAATATTAGAAGGAAAACCGATTGGTAAAGGGAATAAAGTTACTGCAACAACCATACAAATGTAGACCACGAATAAAAAACTTATTATTTCTTTCCACCAAATCATATGTTTTTTATTTTTGGTACCAATTAATATTCCACGTACAATTAAATAACAAATAACCCCTAAAATAATAAACAAACTACCGTTGATCATATACAAATTGTTAACACATCCTTTCATATGAATTAATAATTTAAATTTACAATTATATAGTAATGTTTTTTAATTTAAAAATCCATATAAACATATGTAATTGTGCAGAATTACAAAAACCCCTTATTTAATAAATAAAGGGTTCCTCGTTAACTAAAATATTTTTCAGAACAGAAACAATCATAAACCCGTTTAAATTATTTTCGTATCTCTTCTTTTATATCCATATAATTAAAAAGCTCTTTCTATTTCTGTCATTAATTTTTCAGGTCCTGCCCCTTTATTCGATGGAATAACTAAAGTGATTCCTAATTCTGGATATATGGCCGAGCGAAAACTGACGCCTGGATCATATCCCATTACATGATATTTGAATACCTTGTTTTCTCGTGTTTCAATCCATACTCCATATCCGTAAGACTGTTTATCATTTACATGAATGTGGGGAGTTAAAAGTAACTTTGTATATTCCTTTCCTAAAATTTCATTATTAAATAGTGCCGCCCAAAATTTCAACATGTCTGGTGCAGTAACATATGCACCTCCATCAGCCCCTCCTTTTATTGGTATAGAGTAAGCGTTTGTTCTCCAATTTTGGTTGGTTTCGTCCTTTATATATCCTAGAGCTGTATGTCTTGGTAATTTATCTAACGAAAAATAGCCAGAATCATTCATGCCAATCGAATTAAAAATGTTTGTTTCTATATACTCCGTAAATTTAAGTCCCGTCTGTTCTTCTATTATTAATCCAAGTATGATAAAACCTGCGTTGTTGTAGTGAAACTTACTCCCAGGTGCAAACATCATATTACTGTTTTGGAATAATGGTAAAAAGTCTTTTAAGCTCTTTAATAGATACATAGGTGTTTGTTTCCAAAGATCCTCGAAGTTATCCATAATACTTTCATCAAAATAATCTGGTATACCAGAACTATGCGTTAGTAGTTGATGTATTGTAATATCTTCATCGAAGTTTGGAAGTTTTATCTCTAGACAATCCTTTAATTTTGTATGAAAAGAAATAACACCTTTTTCAACAAGTTGACAAATTCCAATTGCAGTGAAAATTTTACATCCTGAGGCAATGCCGAATCTTGTTTGTATCGTATTGTTTATACATTCACTTTTGTTTGCGTAACCCATTGCTTTTTCATAGATTAAGTCTTTTTCTTTTTTTACTAAAACTACCCCAGAGAAATCTATTTTCTTTTGTATTTCTTTTACAATTTTATTAATTTCATCTTTTGTTTTTATCACGACAACCACCCTTGTCTTTCGGTATTGTTCTTTACCCTTATTAATTTTTCCATATAAAGGGGAAAGAACCCTTTTATTAAATACGATAAATTGTTAATGAGAACACAAAGTTCATTTCGAATGTATTCCGCTATTTGTGGGCAGTAGGACCCCCATCTCAAAATTCAGCGAAAGCAAAGAAGTTAAGTGGGGACCCTGCTGCCCGTAAAAGCCCGATTGGTGAGGGCTGATAATCAGTGGGGGATGCCCCCCTCATTAAAGTTTCACTTTATTGATTCAGTAGAATACAACTTAGATTGTGATGGGAATAAAGTAAACACACACAAGACGATAGTAATAAATAACATGATCAATGAACCTACAATAACTACCAGTTGTATAGAAATGAACTGAGTCGCAACACCAGATAATATTGTAATAAAGATTGTTACTAACGCAATAACAAGTCCATATATACTTCCGATCCGTCCCATTATATGAACGGGAACGTTATTTTGGTAAAACGTATAAAAGCCTGTATTTGCATATGCCATAGAGAAAGATAAAATAAAGAATCCAATAGCAGCTATTAAAAATATATTTGAAAAAGCATAAATTAAATAACCAATTGCGATGAATAATGATCCTATTCCAATTAGAAATGAAGGTGCTAATTTCTTTGACAAAATTGTATTTGTTATGGCACCTAAAATAAATCCTGCACCAGCTATACTAACTAGAAAACCATATTCACTATCTGTTAGTAGTAATACCTCTTTCGCAAACGATAGTTCAAGTGAATCAGTAGCGGTTGCTAATACGAACATACTTTGAAATAAGAAATACACACATACGACATACACATGTTTTCTACTAAAATTTATAACAGTGTTCCAATCTTTTTTTAATACTGTAAGAGATAATGTATTACTTGTTGTATCCGAAGCTTCTTTCTTATCAAGATTAGGTAAAAGTAATGTAATTAATCCTGATAAGAGAAATGCTATAGCATTCATATATATAGCAAACTCTGGTGTACCTGCAATTAATAATCCCCCCGCTACTGCTGGTCCAATTAGTGATGCACCAGATCCTATTAAACTGCGTAGTGAGTTGAAACGTTGTCTTTGCTCTACTGGGATTAATTTCGTCATATACGTCATAGCAGTTGGCTCATAAATTGCACTGGCCATACTTATAAAGAATACGAATACATAAACAATCCAAAGTGACGGAAGTAAAGGTAAAATAGCGATAAATAACACACGATATATATCGAGGTGAATCATTAATTTCCGTTTATTTAAACGATCAATCATACTCCCAGACCAAGCGTTTGTAAATAAAATGGCTAAAGGTTTTATTACATATAAAGTAGCAACAGCTAAGGCTGAGCCACCCATATTATAGACAAGTACATTCAGTGCTATTAAGTAAATCCATGCCCCTAAATTCGCAATACCAACTCCGGACAATAGTAATAAAGGATATTTCCAATCTTTAAGTAAGTTCTTCATTTTTGGCCCCCGCTTTCCAAATTGTTTTAAAACAATAAAAAAATCCCACCCCCAAGACTTTTAGTCTTAGGGACGAGATTTATCATCGCGGTGCCACCCTAGTTTATTAATATGTCGCCATATTAACCTTATCAGGTACTGCATTATTTTCATGCTTATACCTTAGCTCTATAACGAGAGCTCCCGTCACACCATCCCCCTAATAATAGGTTCCGATGTGCTGCTCAGAGGCTTGGTTCAATAAAGAATTTTTACTCCTTTTCAGCTAAATGGAGCTCTCTGTGAAAAATTCATTTTATTTACTCTTCTCTTCACTGCATTTATTTTTTCCATATTATCACATATACATTTAACTGTAAATAAACAATAATCAGATATTTAATAACGTGTCACTGTTAGTTCTCTTATTTATTATTTTTTCTAAAAATTACGGTGCGTGAAATTACTTACAACTCTAAAGAAAGAGCTATTTGCATACAGCTCCTTCCAAATGCCTGGATTAATTCGTATTCGCCTCTGTTAACGGTTGTAACGGCGGTTCTAATTCTAGTTCTAGTATATCTCCTTCTTGTAAATCTTGTCCTTTTTCAATACTTTGACTCGTTACATAACCCGTACCAGAAGTTTTCAAATCTAATTTCAAAAGTTTAGAGAAATACATAACATCACGCATGGACCACCCTTTTACATTTGGCATTTGTGCGTTATTCCCTAATAAAAATATACGATCACCTTCACTCATTACCTCGCCAGACTGTGGATATTGTTTTATTATTTTTCCTTCTCCTAAAATCACCGGCTGTAGCTTCTCTTTTTCTACACTTTTCTCTATTGTATCCATCGATTGATTTACATAATTTTGTACTTTTAATTGAGATTGTTTCGCTGCATCAGCTATTTGTTTTTCTGTATACGGTTTCACCTTTAAATATTCAAGGCTGTTTTTTATAACAGGTTTAAATATTTCAGCAAGAGGCTGAGCTCCATACTCATCTCCTTTTAACTTTGGCTGCTTAATAGCTAAGTATACGATTAACTCCGGATCATCAATTGGAGCCATTCCTAAAAAGGAGAAAATGTAATTCTCTTTCCCTTCCATATATCGGCCGTTTTCAGGATTCGGGATTTGTGCTGTTCCTGTCTTACCTCCAATTGGATAACCATCTACTTTATACATTGTACCAGTTCCTTTTGAAGATGTTATAACACGCTCCATTAAGCTTCTAACCTTGTCCGCTGTTTCTTTTTTTATCGGATTCCCAATTTCTTTCGGTTGATTTTCCATAATAACTTCTTTGTTTGTTGGATTTACAACTTTATCAACGATATATGGTTGCATCATTTTCCCGTCATTTGCTATAGCGGTAGCCGCTTGGATTAATTGAATCGGAGTTACTGTAGAACCTTGACCGAAAGAAGTTGTAACCTGTTGAATTTGCGTATTTAATAATAAAGTATTTTTCCTTTCTCCAGGTAAATCTATCCCTGTTTTTTGATTGAATCCAAATTTATTCATATATTGCTTAAATTTATTTGGTTTCAGTAACTGATCTTCTAAAATAGAAAAAGCTACGTTTGATGACCTTTCAAATCCTTCATCAAATGTAATTGATCCCCATCCAAATCCACCATTATGGTCTTTTATATCAGATGAACCAACGGAATATTTTCCAGATTGAAAATATTCTTTTCCGTTATATACACCTTCATTAATGGCAGCTGCTAGCGTAAAAACTTTCATTGTTGAACCTGGCTCGTATGCATTTGCAATCGGATCATTTAAAAAGTATTCGATATCACCTATATTAGGATTGTAACTAGGTTTACTAGACATCGCTAAAACTTTACCGGTTTTTGGATCAGCAATAATTCCAATTAACATAGAAGGATCATAATGTTCTTGCGCTTTGTTCATCGCTTCTTCTAAAAAACTATTAATTTGTTTATCAAGCGTTAAATATACGTTATTCCCATTTTTAGCTGGTTCTACTTTACCTATATCATTTGTAAGCGGAATTCCCCTTCGTGTACCCACATATTCTATATTCCCGTTTGTAGAGCGCAAATATTTATCCAAACTCTTTTCCAGTCCAAACTTTCCTTCCGTATTCCCTTTATCATCTGGTCTAGCAAAACCAAGTATATAGGATGCGAAGTCTTCATTCGGATACACTCTTGCTTTTTCCGACATAAAAGATACACCTGGTATTTTTAAATTATTAATTTTTTCTTTCGTTTCCCTAGATAAATTCCGACCAATTTTTCCAATTTCAACTTGTGTACGCCCTTCATGAAAGTTTTTTAATACTTCTTCTTTATCAATTCCAAGCGCATCGGCTAATTGTTGTGCGGTTTCATCTTTATTTTTCACTTTATCTTTTCCTTTTAAATTCACAACAACTCGATACGTTGTAGAATCTTGTACTAACACCTTTCCGCTTTGATCATAGATAGTGCCACGATTCGCTTCTAAAACACCTTTTTTATTATGTTGTTCATTCGCGAGATCCTTTACATTCACATTATGCACGACTCCTACTGCCTGAATATAGAATATACGCAAAATCATAATAAGAAACAAAACAATAAAAGCAATCATCATATATCGAGCGCCTTTATTCGTTTGGAGTTTTTGCATACTTATCTCCTCTCTTTTGGAATGGATTCGTACGAAGATCCGTTTTAAAATTTGTAGTTTTTGTTTGCGATACTATATGTTTCGAAGTTTTCTTTTTAATTCCTTTAAAACAATGCAAAACTAACTGTTGTTATTTTGTGTCATTATTTTATATATTTTAAATACGGTGCGTGAAATTTCAGAATATTAATTAGTACAACTTGATTACAGAGCACTCTAAACTCTTTTCGTATTTCCTATAAAAAAATTCCCCTCTGGATGTCCAAAGGGGAATTTTTTTAGGAAAATTATGCGATATGGTTATATTTCGCTAAGAAAGGAATTCGTCTCGCTACTAATGCATACATTTTGAATACAAGTTTCGCTATTGGTTCAAACATACGTGTACTTTGCATTACTAAAGCGCTCGTAATAAGTGTTAAGAATGCTGCACCAAGTATATCTAAAGGATAATGAACACCTACGTACATACGTGATATACCGACTAGTACTGCCCATAATAGCGCGATATATTTCAG
>NZ_CAJCKK010000043.1:0-33665 GCF_903970865.1 Bacillus sp. ME78 | reverse complement strand
ACTTTCATTTCCGTTCAAATAACGTAGAACGATTTGTATTTTTTCATCAGCTGTAAATTTAGCCATAGAAAAACTGCACCTCCAATTGTTAGACTGTGTCTAACAATTGGGGTGCAGTTCACTATCTGCTCTTTTTTTCATTGATTTTAGTTAGTTGAATGTAGAGTTGTAGCATAAAAACTGCTGCTTCTATAACGAGATTCCTATTCACCATTAATAGTGAGACATTATGTTAAGCTAATCCTTTAGTTTCGGATTAAAGTTTTTTATATTTTTTTAAAATGACGGACACAAAAACGCATATACCTTCGAATTATATATATGGATAACATAAATATGTATATAAAAGGGGAGAAATAAGATGAAAGAAAAAAAAGAAATGTTTCAAGAAATCGCTGAGGTGTTAAAGGTATTGGCGCATCCAGTTCGTCTATCTTTAGTAAAAATAATGCTTGCAAAAGGTCCTACTAATGTAACAACAATGTATGGGGATTTACAAATGCCTCAAAGTACAATTAGTCAACATTTATCTAAACTAAAAGCTGCTAAAATGGTTACAGGTACTCGGAAAGGATTAGAAATTTATTATGAGGTAACTGACAATCGCACAAAATCAATATTAGCATGTTTAGTTTAAATACAGACTTCTATTTCAAAATAAAAAACGCTGTTCTTTTCTATGATTTTACAGAGAGAATAGCGTTTTTTATTTTTAAGGAGTATCTTTTTATATGCCTATAGAATGGAGTGAAAGGTTTATGGGTTTAAATGTACCTACTATTACCTTAGGTTCTAATGCGTCTAATAATGAAAAAATTCTCGGTTTAGGGGTGCTTCTTTATAGCTTACGTACAATTGAGATTAGAAAAAGTAGAGCGAGCGCTTAATGAGGCGGAAGTAGTGTTTATATGCGAAACTTTATAGAAATCTCATTTTTCTAATTGTATCTTTTTAGATTGATGGATGTGGGGTCACGTCCATCAATCTAAGAAAACAAGTTAGCTAAAAAATGATGAAAATAAACTTTATAGAAATAAAAAATATGAACGTTGAGGATTAAACAAAGTATATAGTGCTTTTTTAGTCATGTAATCTTTTAATCTGATGATCTTTTCCCCATTCAAACAGATCATTCATTATTTGCATTAAAGATTTTCCGTATTCACTTATGGTGTACTCAACCTTTGGTGGTACTTCTTGATATACGGTACGATAGATAATCCCATCAGCTTCAAGTTGCCGAAGTTGTTGTGTAAGAACCTTTTGTGTAATGTTTGGGATTTCTCGTTTAATTTCATTTGTTCGCATTTTTCCATCCGACAAAATACATAAAATATGAACTTTCCATTTTCCACCGATTACATCGAGTGTTGTTGCAATTGGGCAATTATCATTTTGATTCATATAACACCTCCAAAGGTACTTCAAGGTTCCTATAGTACCTGAAAGTACGTACTTTTCAATTATATGTAACTCATTCATACTAATACGTAAAGGATTGATTAATTTATAAAGGGGCTGGAAAATGATGAGAACACTTGTAATTGTAGCACACCCTCATATTGAAAAATCAAAAATTAATAAAAGATGGATAGAAGAACTTGAGAAACATTCAGATGAAATTACGGTGCATGAATTATATAAGGTGGCACCAAATTGGGAGTTTAATATTGAACAAGAGCAAAAGTTATTAGTAGAACATGACAGATATATATTTCAATTTCCGCTTTACTGGTACAGCTCACCACCATTATTAAAAAAATGGTTCGATGATGTATTAACATATGGATTTGCGTACGGATCACAAGGAGATAAAGTGAAGGGGAAAGAATTTGGTGTAGCTATTTCTATAGGTGGATTAGAAAAAGACTATGAAAATAGTGGGATTACAATGGATGAGTTGACGAAACCATTCCAAGCTACATGCCTATATACAGGTATGGAATTTATACCTTCCTTTTATTTATATGGTGCAGAATATAAACTAAGTGATGAAGAGATTGATAAAAGTGCACCTGAGTATGTGCAATATGTAATGAACAAGAAGTATTCTAATATATAATGAAAAATAGCCATTTACTTGTGAAGTAAATGGCTATTTTATATTCTTCTTATATTCACTAAGTGTAATCTTTAGTAAATTAATAGTTAATCTGATAAAATAAAAAACCTAACATATATAAAGGGGAGTTTTACTTGAGAACGATGCGACAATTATTACAAAAGAGAGCAATGCAGTCACCAAATTTGGAAGCGCTTGTAGGAGGGAAGAAAAGATATTCGTTTCAGCAATATAATGAACGAGTAAATCAGCTTGCACATTATTTGTTACATAATGGTGTGCAAAGAGGAGATCGTATAGGAATACTATGCAAAAATAATCACCCATTTCCAAGCGTTATGATGGCAAGTTTAAAAATTGGAGCGGTATTTATTCCGCTAAATCATCAGCTTACTGTATATGAATTAGAAACGATTGTAAAAGAAGCGAAATTAAAAGTGTTAGTTATTGATGAAGAATTTAGTGAAGTGTTATTAAATGTTGATGCTGTTAAAGAAATTACTTATGTAATTCAAACGACAAAAGAAGGTTTTGGTTCATTTGAATTAGAGCTGCAAAAACAGCCAACGACAGAACCGAACGTAGAAGTTCATGAAGAAGACGACGCCATTTACTTATTTACTTCAGGAACGACTGGACAGGCGAAAGCATGTGTAATTGGACATAAAAACTTACATCACTATTTTGCTGAAATTGCGGGACAAAGAGAAATCCCAGCAGGTGAACGCTTTTTATCTGTGCATCCATTGTTCCATATGAGTGGCGTGCTTTCTATTTTAAATTGTATTTATCATGGCGTTACGATGATTTTCTTAGCTGATTCGAATCCTACTCTTATTTGGGATAAGATTGAAGAAGAGAAAATTACTACGATGCTTGCGTTCCCAGCTGTTTATAGTTACATGCTTGATGAATTAAATAAAAAAGAACGTAACATTTCAACCTTTAAAGTAGCACAAAGCGGTGGTACAAAAGTGCCAGAAACACTCATTCAAAAATATATGGAAAAAGGAATATATATGGTGCAAGGTTATGGTAGTACAGAAGGTTGGGTTGTAACCTCATGGCATCCAATGATGGGAAAAGAAAAGATGTCTTCTGTAGGAAAAACCTTGAAAAATGTAGAGGTGAAAATTGTTCATCCGGAAACAGGACATGAACTAACAACAAATGAAGTTGGAGAGATTCATGTGAAAAGTCCATACATGTTTAAAGGGTATTGGAATAATGAAAAGGCGACAAAGAAGGTAGTAAAAGATAACTGGTTTAACATGGGTGATGCTGGCATGATAGATGACGATGGATTCCTGCATATTATGGGAAGATATAAAGACGTTATTATACGCGGTGGTGACAATGTATATCCAGATCAAGTAGAAGATGTTATTCATGAAATACATGGTGTTTTAGAAGTTGCAGTAGTTGGAGTTCTAGATGACTTTTGGGGAGAGGTTCCGACAGCGTACATTGTAAAAGATATGCAAACGTCTTTAACGGAAGAAGAAATTATACAGCATTGTAAAGAAAAACTAGCAAGTTATAAAATACCCAAAGTTGTATTTATGAACAAATTACCGAAAAATGCTTTAGGGAAAGTGTTGAAAAGGGAATTAAGAGAAAATGTACTTGTAAAATAAAAACGATTAAATGATGAGGAATCCAGTTATGTATAAAGCATAACTGGATTTTTTGTTTAGGGTTCTGTTGGTTGATATTTTAAAAATTCAAAACTTTTTGTGTTTTTTAGTGTAATATTGAAAATAAAGGGAGCTAACTAATTTCAGTACTAGGGGGAAAAACTATGACTATAAAATTAGAAACTGAGCATTTATGTATAGAACCTTTTACTAATGATGATGTGTTTAGAATTAAAGAGTTAGCTAATGACAAGGAATTAGCTAATATTCTTGGGCTTCCTCATCCATATAAATTAGAATTCGCGCAAGATTGGGTTGATATGCAACCAGAACTTATAAGGAAAGGAATCGAATACCCTTTAGGAATTGTCTCTAAAGAATCAAGAGAAATTGTAGGTACAATTACACTAAGAATTGACAAGGGTAACAATAGAGGTGAACTTGGTTATTGGATTGGTAAGAATTATTGGGGGAAGGGTTTTGCAACTGAGGCTGTAAACAGGATGATTCATTTTGGCTTTATTGAATTAGGTTTAAACAAAATTTGGGCATCTGCCCTTTCTAGAAATCGATCATCAATTAAGGTGTTAGAGAAGTCAGGCTTACGTAAAGAAGGCACATTAAGACAGAATAGACTTTTATTAAATACATATGAAGATGTTGATGTGTATGGAATATTAAAGACAGAATACAAGGTTTTAAATTACAGATAAGATTGATAGTATGATGACAAAAGGAAACCCTTCAGAACAGGGTTTTCTTTTTGTATTTCTCAAAAATCAATATTGTAGTTTAACAGGTCCTTGTTTATCAAAAACATAATAATTTACTAGATTTTGTATTTTGTGTAAGATAATAAAGAATATTCAAATATTTATTAAAGGAAGAGATGTAAATGAAGCTGCCGCTATTACAGGTAGAGACAGAGAGACTGATGATCCGTCCGTTCCAAAATGATGATTATGAAAGTTGGTTAGATGGATTTAATAAGAGGTTACCATCGCAGTATAAATATGACGATGGTTATCAAGTTATGGCATCATCAACAAAAGAATGGTTCACGGAATGGATAAGAGGCTTTGATGAAGCAGCACATCGAGATGAGATGTATGTATTAGGTATTTTTCGTAAAGAAGACGGAGCTAATATTGGTAAGCTAGAGCTGATTAAAATTTTACGTATGGACTATCAATGGGCGATGATGGGATACTCCATACATAATCAATATTGGAGAAATGGATATGGTGTTGAAAGTGTGAAAGCTGCGCTACCGTTATTTTTTAGTTGCCTTAATTTTCATAGAATCGAATTACATATACGTGTTGATAATGAGCCATCAGTACGTCTTGCGGAAAGAACAGGCTTTTCATTTGAATGCAAGAGAGAGGCGTTTTCATTAGAGAATGGTAAGTGGATGGATTTTCTTATTTATTATAAAAATAAGGAGATGAATATATGAGAGTGTTTATTACAGGTGGCAGCCGTGGTTTAGGGTTACAGTTAGTAAAAGTATTTCATGAAAATGGGCATATCGTTTATCCGTTAGTTAGAACTGAGGTTGCGGTAACGCAATTGAAGCAAATGTTTAGTGGTAGATGTTTTCCTATATTGGCAGACTTATCGGCTGATGAGAGTACGGAGCAAATTAAGAAGCAGCTTGAGGAATATACAGAGTATGTTGATCTAGTTATAAATAACGCTGGCATTACTGGGAAGGAGACTGAGATTTTACATACAAATTCAGAAGAATTAACAGACTTATTTAATATTCATTGCTTAGGTGTAATTCGGGCTGTAAAAGGTACATATGTGGCGTTAGCTAAATCGGATCATCCGAGAATAATAAATGTGTCCTCTCGATTAGGATCATTACATAAAATGGCGAACAAAGAGTTTCCGCAAGGTCAGTTCTCATATTCATATCGAATTGCTAAAGCTGCACAAAATATGTTAACACTCTGCTTACAACAAGAGTTTGAGAATAAAAGAATTCGTGTAACTGCCATTCACCCAGGAAAATTAAAAACTGATATTGGTGCCTTTGATGCGAATATGACTCCGGCTGAAGGAGCAAAAAATATATATGATTGGGTAATAGATTCAAATGAGGATATTTCAGGGAAGTTTATTGAGCCTGGTGTAGGGGAATTGAAGTGGTGATATACGATCTTGCAATCATTCAGAATCTATTTGGCCCTTCTAAAAAAGTATTAAATGGCTTACCAAATGCAGTAACGATTGAAGAAATAGAAGAAGATGTTTTGTATAACGTACAAACATATAAAGAAAAGATAAGTAGATTTGAAGAGGTTTGTTTTAATTGGGAGTTAAAAAGAGCAAGTATTGTATTAAACAAAAGGTTTAGTAGTTATAACTCAAGTGTGAAAGTGTTACTTGATGTCGGTTTTTCTTTGTATGCCGCAAAGATAGAAGTATGTAGAGAATTGAACAATGTAGAAGAGCTTGAAAGACAATATACATATCGATCAATAGCAGAAGGAACGTTATCGGAAAAAGAATTTAAATACATTTGGGAGCAATGTATGTTGAACTCAGGAAATCAAACTTCAATTTTAACTATCGATGAGCATTTTTATTCCGTGCAAACAGAGTTAGGTAAGGGTTGGGAAAAGTCATGTATTGTTTTTTATGATAAAACTGAGCCAATTGGTATGTCCATACCGCATATAGAAACTGGAACAGAAAGTGAAGGACGATTATTTTACTTTGGAGTAATGCCTTATTATCGCGGGAGAGGAATTGCTTCTCATATGCATCTTCAATCGTTGCATATGTTAAAGGAAATGGGGGCTACTTATTACATCGGAAGTACACATACTTCAAATGAAAAGATGCAGAAGATATTTTGGAGAAATTATTGTTCGGTGAAAACGGAGACAGAGCTTTATTATAAAATTTTTAAAGTAGATTAGGAGAAAAGAAAATGAAGACTATAAACGTATTTCATTACGACGCATTTACGAATAAACCAAATAAGGGAAATCCAGCAGGTATTGTATTAGAAGCAGATGGATTAACGGAAGAGGAAATGCAAATTATTGCTGAAAAAGTTGGATATAACGAAACAACTTTTGTTCTTTCCTCAGAAGTAGGAGATATAAGAATGCGCTATTTTACACCTGGTTTTGAAATGGATTTATGTGGTCATGGGACAGTAGGGACGATATATGCCTTGCGCGAAAAAGGTTTATTAGAAGAGAAAAGTAACCTTACGATTGAAACGAAGGCAGGGATTTTACCAATACAAATAGGTGTAAATGAAAAGGGAGAAACCTTTATTAAAATGAGGCAGACAGCACCTCAGTTTAAAGATTTTGCAGGTTCAAAAGAAGAATTAGCTCATAGTATTGGTTTAGAAGTAAATGATTTAGATGTAAGTTTACCGATAGTATATGGAAGTACAGGAAACTGGACTGTAATTGTGCCGATTAAAAATCTAGATGCGTGTGAGAGAATGAAACCTAATAATGCTGCATTTCCGTCAGTATTAAGAGAAATACCTAATGCTTCTATTCACCCAATTTGTCTAGAAACTTATGATGAACTAGCACAAATGCATGGCCGTCATTTCTCGTCAGCTTATGCAGGAACGATTGAAGATCCAGTGACAGGAACAGCTTCAGGTGTAATGGGAGCGTATTATGCGGAGTATTTAGAGAAAGATTTTGAACATGAATTGGATTTAATCGTTGAGCAAGGACAGGAAATAAATAAAGATGGTCGTGTAACCGTTTATGTAACGAAAGGGATAGAAAACGAAAAGTTACAAATAGATATCGCTGGAACAGCGGTGTATGTGAAAGAGTTTGAAGTTTCAATATAAAAAAAGAAAGCCCGGCATACATCCGGACTTTCACTATCTGTTCAATACTTCAATATACGAAGCATTTCCAGTTGTTCTTAAAGCAGAGCGAAAATTGTTATTTTCTAGCGTTTTAGCGACTTGTTGTAATTGCTGTGCATCATCATGATGGATAAGTAAGCTGTCAGCACCGTTTTCCTCTATATGAATGTGTTCAACATTTCCAATGGCATCATGTATAGCTTTTAAAAATTCAGGTTTCATGGTGTCCTCCTATATGTATGTAACGTTTTTATTTAGTATTTCCTTATTTTTGAAATATAAAAGTAAATGAAAGGAGAAATAAAATGAATATAAAGCAGTTTAACGAACATATAACATCACTATTTGGAGAGCATCTTCATAAATACGGCGATGATGAATATGGTTTTACTCATATAAGTAAAGATGAATTTCACAAAATCGGTTACACAACAAATTTAACGTTAGAAACTATTGAAGAAGCGTATAGAAATGGAGTCGATATGATAGTTACACATCATGCGCCGTGGAGTTTTTTATTTGGTATGGAAGAGGCTTGTATTGAGAAATTGAAGCAATATGAAATGAATCATTTTTGGGTTCATTTGCCGTTAGATTTTGTAAATTTTGGCACGTGTACATCGTTATTTAACGGAATTGGAATAGATACAATACTGGAATATTCCACGTATGAGGAAGAAGAACTACCGGGAATAGGAGAATATAAAGAAGCGATTCCTTTTTCAAACTTAGTTGGAAAACTTGAAGAAAAAATGGAAGAGAAAGTGAAGAGCTGGAGAAATCACGATAAACCAGTAAAACGGATTGCGATTTTAACCGGTGCAGGAAACAATACAAATTTGATTGAACGTGCATTAGAAAAAGGGTGTGACACGTACATAACAGGTGAAAAAACATTATATACAGTTCAACATGCGAAATTTAAAGGGATTAATTTAATTGTAGGCAGTCATACGTTTACAGAAGTGTTTGGTGTAGAAAGTTTGGCTCATAAATTACAAGACATAGACCCTGCAATAGAAATTATTAGAGTATATGAAGAGCATTTAGAGTGATAAAATCACGTTATCATAAATGGGATATTGAAGAAAGCCATTGTAATAAAATAAAATTGTTGTTTGTTATATTAGGATGGTTGGGAGGATTTCCCTTGCGTTTGTCAAATAATAGTAAAGTTGTCTTTTGGTTTGAGGGAATCTTCCGAATTAAAGGGTGAGAGAATGGACATTTCAATAATCACTGCACAACTAGTTAAGGAAAAAGTTATTTCACATTATTCAAATAGCGTAAAAGCATTAAACGGGGGAACGGCAAGTACTATATATTTGTTAGATGAACAATACGTTGTAAAGTTGAATGAATCGGATGTCATACGTGAAGAAGCTTATTTTCTTCAGTTTTATAAAAAGGACGAATTATTTCCAAAGCTTTTATATAAGGAACCTTTAAATCGCTATATTGTTTACTCATTCCTTGAGGGCACAACTTCTTGCAAACTAGGCTATAAACGGAGTGTTCTTTGTAAACTTGTAAAAGAAGTTATCAATGAGTATGAAGTAGCTACAGAGGTTGATGGCTGGGGATGGAAAGAAAATCCGGTTCAATCTTGGAGTGAATTTTTAACAACAAATGTGATAGAATCTCATGAAAATGTAAGGCGTTACATAAGTGAAGAAGAGTATAGAACGGTTCTTAAGTTAGCGAATAGGGACGCTGGAATAAATCAGCCGTTTTTATTGCATGGTGATCTTGGATTTCATAATTTTATATTTCAAGAGAATAAACTGCACGGTGTAATTGATCCTTTACCAGTGTTAGGAGATCCTATATATGATTTAATTTATGCGTTCTGTTCAACTCCAGAAGATTTAACAAAAGAAACGATTGGTTATGCGATGAAACAATGTGTATTTCATAAAAATGACCGTGATTTATATGAAGAGATAGTCATAGGATTATATTTGCGTATAGATACATGTTTACGGCACCACCCGAAAGATTTAGAAGATTATTTAGAAGCTTGGCGTTATTGGATGGGTGAGGTTGAGGTGACTTTATAGTACAAATATTTTTAGGGGAGATGGTGAGATGAATGTTGCAGAAGCGAAAAAGGATTTAGCAATAAAAACGAAGAGAGGCCTACCGATTATATTAGCCGGCGTTTTATTTTGGATAGTTATGAGTATAACGGGATTTGTTCTTTCTGAAAAACAAGTGGTGTGGGTATATTTAATCGGTATGGGCTGTGTGTTTCCTTTTGGCTTAATGATAGCTGCTATATTGAAGATTGATATGTTTGCGAAAGGAAATCCGTTAGGGGTTTTGGCAGGCTTAATTGGTGGGATAAATGTATTGAATATTCCACTTGTATTACTTGCCTATTTTCAATTTCCAGAATGGTTACCTTTTGTAGTAGCAATGTTAATAGGTGTTCATTTTATCCCGTACGTATGGATTTATGAAAGTAAAAGTTATGGTTTATTGTCAGTAGGGACTGTATTTGTAACGTCAGTTTGCGGGATTCTTTTTGCAGAAAAAGGATTTACTGTAATTCCATTATCGGTTACAGTTGTCTATTTACTTACTTTTATAAGTTTAATGATTGAAAATAAAAAAGCAGATCATTATCAACAAAAGTCAGCTTAATAAAAATATAGGGATAGGGGAAATTATGATGAAAAATTTCGTTTGTACAACGTGTGGCGTGCAGTATGCAGCGAGTGTAGAAGAACCGGTGAGTTGTCATATTTGTGATGAAGAGAGGCAATATGTGAATCCAAAAGGACAATCTTGGACGACACTAGAAAGCTTACAAATTGGTGATACATATAAAAATGAAATAATCGAAGAGGAAGATGGACTTTATAGTATTACAACAAAACCAGGATTTGCGATCGGTCAAACGGCATTTGTAGTGAAAACAGAGTCATATCGTTTACTGTGGGACTGTATTACGTATTTAGATGAAACGACAATTACGAAAATAAAAGAGCTTGGCGGATTAGATGCGATTGCATTGTCTCATCCTCATTATTATTCAACGCAAGTAGAATGGGCAGAGACATTTGATGTACCAATTTATATACATGAAGATGATAAAGAGTGGGTGATGCGTCCGAGTAGTCGTATTATTTATTGGTCTGGTGAGTCTTTACAATTAGCTGATGGATTAGTCATTCATCGTTTAGGGGGACATTTTAAAGGTGGATCTGTCTTACATTGGGAAGAAGGTAATGACGGAAAAGGAATTTTGTTAACAGGTGATATTATTCAAGTTGTAGCAGATGAGCGGTGGGTAAGCTTCATGTACAGCTATCCAAACTTAATTCCACTACCAGCGAGAAAAGTGGAAGAAATGGTGAATCGAGTGAAGCCGTTACAGTTTAATCGTTTATACAACGCTTTTCATCGAGTAGTAAAAGAAAATGCAAATGAGGCAGTTGAACGTTCTGCTGACAGATATATAAAAGCAATAGAAGGAAAGTTGTTTCATACGTAAAAGGAGAGTAGCTTAATGAAAACGTTAGTATGTTTTGGAGATAGTATTACAGCTGATGAAACATTTTTTGATGGAATGCCGAGATTAACACCACGTTTGCAAGAGATGTTTCCGAATTGGATAGTAGTGAATGCAGGTGTTCCAGGTGATAATACGTTCGATGCGTTAAATAGGATTGAAGAAGATGTAATATTATATAAACCAGATTTCGTAACAGTTTTTCTTGGTACGAATGATGCGGTTTCTTTTTCTCAAGTGTCATTACAAGCATATAAAGAAAACTTAGAGAAGATTGTGAACCAAGTTTCATCAGATAAAGTGCTACTGATTAGTCCTGCACCAGTTGATGAAGAAAGACAGCATAATAGAACAAATAGAGTGCTTAGTCAGTATGCAGACGTGGTGGAGAAAGTGGCGAGGGAAACAGGAAGTTATTTTCTAAACGTATTCGCTGAAATGATTCAAGAACGGGATTATAAAAGATTTGTAGAAAATGATGAAAAAGATGGATTACACTTTGGGCCAGAAGGTTATGAGTATGTAGCGAAGTTAATTGGTGAAAAGTTAAAAGGGATTTTATAAGGAGCAAAGCACTTAGTGCTTTGCTTTTTCATATTTCTTTCGTAGTCCATAAACTTATTGATTGCTGTAATTTGGATAGATATTTTGCATTTTTATCCCGCATTAACTGCCCGTAAATGCCCGATTGGTGAGGGCTAATAATCAGTGGGGGATGAGCAAAAAAACCACTGATTAAAGTTTCACTTTATGTGGGTAAAAGGTTAGTGCTGTTTTAAAGTAATATAAATTTATTTTTAAAAATTTATATTTCGTAGTTGAAAATTAATAAAGGTGTAACTATAATAGTTACAGTAAGTTTGTTGTTTTGAGATGTACATATTGAATTACAAGAATGAAGGGAGTTTTTATGTAAATCAAAAAGCTATAAAATCTATTAATTTTTATAATAAGATAAAATGCTTTTGGTTCATACACATTATTAAATATGTTATTTCTAATAGAAAACTAGAGGTGGAAAAATGAAAAATTTTAAAGGTATGTTAATATCATCACTTGCAATTACAGCTTTTGCTGGGGTAGGTACGACATTTGTAACAAATACAGTACATGCTGCTAATGACGATTCTAGTAAAATACAAGTTCGTTCTAATAAGAGTATAAACACAACAACTGGCTCGAGATTGCCTGTATTATCAGTCAATCCTTATGATGAACCTAGATTTTCAAGACAGGGATATCTTGAAGAGGCACCTTTAGGAATTAATGCTCCTTATGCTTGGGGAATTAAAGGAGGAAATGGCCAGGGAGCAACTTTTGTAGATTTGGAAGAAGGTTGGTTATTAAATCATGAAGATTTAGTCGGTCAAAATATTGAATTTATGTCTGGAAAAATGAGTAATGATCTTTCTCACGGTACTTCAGTTCTAGGTGTTGTTTCTGCAGCTGACAATGGGATTGGGAACATTGGGATTGCACCAAAAGCAAAGGCAAAAGTAATTTCAGTGATCCGAGATAATGGGAGAATCGATGTAAGAGATGCTATTTTAAGTGCCGTAGATTCTTTACAGGCTGGAGATGTTTTATTAATAGAAGAATCCTTTAAATATGATGGATATGGAGATGACCCTTTACCAGTAGAAGTATACCCGAGTATATTTAACGCAATTCGCAAAGGTACAGATAAAGGCATTATTATTGTAGAAGCAGCTGGTAATGGTGGGATTGATTTAGATGAATTTAAAGACCGTAATGGTAAGCAGATTTTAAATCGAAATAGTCGAGACTTTAAAGATTCAGGAGCTATTATAGTTGGAGCATCTACTGCAAGAGTTCCTCATAAACGTTTAGCTTTCTCTAACTATGGTAGTAGAATTGATGTATATGGTTGGGGAGAGTATGTTGATACATTAGATACATATCAAAATCAAAATAGTAAAGGACAAAAAGTTACAGATCAGAACATAATTAATCGTTATACTTCTAATTTCCGTGGTACTTCTAGCGCTTCGCCTATAATTGCTGGGGCTGCTGTATCGATTCAAGGGATTGCTAAAGAACATTTAGGTAAGGCATATACACCAAAAGAATTGAGAGCAATTTTAAGTAATCCTAATACAGGCACAAAGTCTAATAACCCATCATCTGATAAAATAGGGGTTTTACCAGATTTAAAAGCGATTTTGTCTAACCTTGGATTTCATAATGATTTGACTACCAATGATCCTATGGTATTTCCAGATAACGTAGAAAAAAATGAAGGAAAAGAAAATTCAACTTTCGTATTTCCAGGTGAAGAAACAAAAAGAACAGGTGATAAAAATTCAACTGTAACCTTTCCAGAAGAAGATTTAAAACAGGAGGAAAAAGAAGAGGGATTAATTGTTTTTCCTGATTAATAAAAAAATACTACCTTCCATTTGGAGGTAGTATTTTTTATTTCTTGTCAATAACAAGCAGGCATGAAATTTGTATTTGTTTATCTTTCATAATGAATTTAACTAATAAAATCGAATATTTGACTGTTAATTTACTTTTTCGTCTCAATCAATTACATGAATTAATCTAGAAATGCTTGCTGTAATGCTTTCAGTCCATCGCTGTAAATACCATGAAACAGATTAATTGCCTCTTCATCACTAACCTCAACAGGAGTGAATGTACCAGACCACTCTACTAACGATGTGTTACTTTCAGTACCTTCTTTCACCTGGATTGTAGATAAATAATTAGTGACTGGGAATGGTGCATTCATGATT
Organism: Bacillus sp. ME78; assembly: GCF_903970865.1. Taxonomy (NCBI): domain Bacteria; kingdom Bacillati; phylum Bacillota; class Bacilli; order Caryophanales; family Bacillaceae; genus Bacillus; species Bacillus sp. ME78. The sequence goes on along the minus strand of NZ_CAJCKK010000043.1, from coordinate 19,825 downwards.
GAATACGTGTAGTAGCGCTCTTTATCATTGAATACTTCTAATCGTTCTATAATTGTATCCCCATCCGGATTAGCTAGATGACGTACACGACCGCCTTCAGTTAATTTACTGCTAGGTATATAAGGTAACCAGTCTGGAAGGGAGTTGAAACCTCCGATTAATTGCCATACTTGTTCCGGTGAAGAAAAAATTTCCATAGATGTAGTAGTATGTGCCATATTCATTACGCTCCTTTTCATCCCGGTATTTACGGGTAAATAATCAGTGGGGGATGCTCCCACTGATTAAAGTTTCATTATTATTTTACGTTGATTGGTAGTGGTGCATTAGGTGCTACTAGTTTTTGTTCGCGCATTTCTTCCCAGAATGCTGCTGGAATTACTGTATTTAAGGCGTTTTGGTCTTCTACAATTCGTTCCGGTTTACTTGCACCAGGAACAACGGCAGCAACTGCTGGATTTGCTAGTGAAAATTGTAATGCAGCAGCTTTGATGCTAATTGCGTGACGATCTGCAAGAGCTTTGATTTTCTCAACTTTTGCAATAATTTCTGGCGATGCTTTTTGATATTCGAAGTGAGCGCCGCCAGCAAGAATACCTGAGCTATATGGGCCACCAACAACAATATCCATATTATGCTTTACAGCTGCAGGCATTACTCGTTGCAATGCACGTTCGTGGTCTAATAATGAATAGCGACCAGCTAGTAAGGATATATTTGGTTTCGCTTCTTCTAAATCAAGCATAAGTTCAATTGATTCTACTTTGTTTACTCCAAGCCCCCAGCCCTTAATAACTCCTTCTTCACGTAAACGTGTTAGCGCACGGAATGCTCCTGTTCGAGCTGTTTCAAATTGTGAAATCCACTCATCACCATAAAAGTCTTGTGCTAAATCATGAATGAAAACAAAGTCTAGACGATCAGTTTTTAAACGTTTCAAACTTTGCTCGATAGAACGAAGTGTTGCGTCTGCGCTATAGTCATTGATCATTTTATTTTTGCGACCAAATTCGAAAAGTCCGCCTTTTTCACCTAAATCACGTGCAGATGGATCTTCTAGTTCATCTGAAATCGTTCGACCTACTTTGGTGCTTAAAAAGTAATCATCACGATTTCTCTTTGACAGTGCTTCACCAAGACGGATTTCCGCTAAGCCAGATCCATAAAGTGGAGCTGTATCAAAGTAACGAACGCCATTCTCCCAAGCAGCATCCACTGTAGCGATTGCTTCTTCCTCTGGGATATTACGGTACATATTTCCTAGTGGTGCTGTACCAAAACCGATTCTTTCTTTTAGTAATTTACTCATTATAGATATCCTCCTAAAATGTATTTAATAATGAATTCATCATTGTGAATGGATGTGAAAATGAAAATATGTCATTTCATCGTCTGATAAAATGTATGATAAAAATGCTCACTTTAAAGTACAGGTACTAACAGGTAATTTCTAACACTGCATGACTCACTCAACTCTTACAAATGCTATTATGAAATGTATTTTACATAATGAAAAGTACGTACTTTAAAGTGATATAGATACTAAAAAGTAATACAGGTACTTTTTGGTGCCGTACTACTCATCTGCTGTTTACGTATGCTATTATGAAACATGTTTAACACAATAAAAAGTACGTACTTTAAGGTGCTATAGATACTTAAAAGTAATATTTAAATATTTTAGCTTATTTGTCTTATAAAATTATTAAAGGAGATTTTTATATGAAAACATACAATATTCCTGTAGAGGCAACTTTAGAGGTTATCGGTGGAAAGTGGAAAGTAGTTATCCTTTGTCATTTAAAGAAAGACAAAAAGAGAACGTGCGAATTAAAACAATTAATGTCTGGTATTACACAAAAGATGTTAACGCAACAATTACGTGAATTAGAAGAAGATGGTGTAATCGAGAGAAAAGTGTATAACCAAGTGCCACCAAAAGTAGAATACTCTTTAACTGATTACGGTCATTCTTTAGATTCTATACTCGATACTCTTTGTAACTGGGGAGAAAATCATCTTGAAAAGAATGGTAACACGTCTATGCTTATAACCGCAGTTGAATAAAGAAAGAAAAAACGAACGAGAATACGTTCGTTTTTTCTTTTTGTATAGAGGGAGATTTTTAAGCAGCATAATTACTTTTTTGTAATATAGGTACTTTTTTGTGCTGTAGGAACTAAAATGTGCCGTATAGAAAATTATTTATTTTTACGTAACAATAGATAAGGAATTTATAAAAAAGGAGAGGAGATCGCGTGAAACAATATAATATACCTATAGAAGCAACTTTAGAAATTATCGGTGGAAAGTGGAAGGTCGTCATTTTATGTCACTTAACGAAAGGGACGAAGAGAACGAGTGAGTTGCAACGTCTAATTCCTGAAATTTCTGTGAGAATGTTAACGCAGCAACTACGTGAGCTGGAAGAAGATGGTGTGATTACACGTGAAATTTACAAAGAAATTCCCCCTCGAGTAGAATACTCCCTAACCGATTATGGGTGGTCTTTACAAAATGTATTAAATCAATTAACCGCATGGGGAGAACGATGCATAGATAGAAAAAACACAGAAGTTAAGTGAAATCTCTATATGTAATATTGAAAACACCACCTAATGAAGAGGTGGTGTTTTTCGTTTTAAAACTTTAGAAAGTTGTTATGATGAAAAGTAAAATTTTTGAGGACCTGTTTCAGTCAGGGGTACTTAAAAGTGCCTACATCACTTTAAAGTACGTACTATGCTTCATAATATAACCGTTTTATAATGACACTCGTAGCAAGAAGTCATAAAGATTTTAAGCTATGTTCAAAAAGACTTATTAACTAGTATAGTTTTTTGTTCAATTTTTTAGTAGGAGATGTTTTTATGGTTGAAGAACTTTTTTATAAAAAAATACTTAAAAATCTGTTTTCAGATCCAGTTCAAATTACACTTTGGAATGGAGAAACAATACAATATGGCGAAGGGGAACCTCAATTTCATATAACATTCCATAAGCCGCTCTCAAAAAAAGAAATTGCTAAGGATCCTTCTATTGCATTCGGTGAAGCATATATGAATGGAGACCTTGAAATAGAGGGTAACCTTGAAAAAGCAATTCAATCTATTTATAAAAGGCAGGATAGCTTTTTAGGTGATAGTAAGTTGCAATATTTCAAAAGTAAATGGAATTTCTCAAAACAAAAAAATAAAGATGATATTGCTCATCATTATGATATTGGGAACGATTTCTATAAATTATGGCTTGATGAAACAATGACATATTCTTGTGCATATTTCCAAAATGAGCAAGATTTTTTAACGACAGCGCAGCATAATAAAGTGAATCATATTTTGAAAAAGTTGAATCTTCAAAAAGGTGATACGCTATTAGATATCGGTTGCGGGTGGGGTGAGCTCATTACAGCTGCCGCTAAGCAGTACGGTGTGAAAGCGATGGGAGTAACATTAAGCGAGGAACAATTTGCAAAGACTTCCGAGCGAATTAAACAAGAGGGACTTACGGATTTAGTTGAAGTATCTTTACTTGATTACCGCGATATTAGGAATCGTAAATTTGATAAAATTGTTAGTGTAGGTATGATCGAACATGTAGGAAAAGACAACATTACGCAATACTTTGAAACAGTTAACAAACTACTAAATGATGGCGGGATTTCTCTGCTGCATTGTATTACTTCTCCGGCTAATGGTGGTGCTACGAATGGTTGGATTGAAAAATATATATTCCCTGGTGGGTATGTTCCTGCTGTTAACGAATTAATCACGAACATGACAAACGAACAATTTTTCATTGTTGATGTGGAAAGCTTACGTAGACATTACGGGAATACATTACAACATTGGGCTCAAAATTTTGAAAACGTACTAGAGGAAGTTCGCAAAACGAAAGATGAGCGATTTATCCGCATGTGGCGTTTATATTTAAATGCATGTGCAGCTTCGTTCTTTACAGGTAATATTGATTTACATCAATTTGTATTTACAAAAGGGATTAATGATACAATTCCGATGACACGTTCGTATATGTATGAATAAGAGTATATAACCAAGTAGCTCTCAAGTCATTGAGTATAAATAAAATGATGATAGGATATAAGTCTATAACGTAAAGTCGAGATGGGAATCAGAAAATGATTTCTATCTCGACTTTTTGATATATAATTTTGAAATTAAAACTATATACTTTTAAAGATAAAAATATATAATAAATGTAGAAACAAAAATTTATGAGCAAGGAAGTTGAAGAACATGACATTAACAATGGGCTTTATTGGATTTGGAAAATCAGCTAACCGTTATCACCTACCTTATCTAAAGACACGTAATAATATAAAAGTAAAAACAATTTTTGTACGTCAAATAAATGAAAAATTAGCGGCTCCATATGAGGAAAAAGGTGTTTACTTCACTACTGATTTAGACGAATTGTTGAATGACAAAGAAATTCAAGTTGTGACAATTTGTACGCCAGCACATACGCATTATGAATTAGCAAAAAAAGTTATACTAGCCGGAAAATCAGTTATCGTTGAAAAACCATTTTGCGATACAGTAGAACACGCCAAAGAATTATTAGCATTAGGACGAGAGAAAGGTGTAGTCGTTATGCCTTATCAAAACCGCCGTTTTGATGGTGATTTTTTAGCTGTGAAGCAAGTAATTGAACAAGGATTCCTTGGTGATATTATTGAGATTGAATCACATATTGATTACTTCCGTCCGGGTTCAATCACTCATGAAGCTCCAAAAGAAGAAGGTTCATTTTACAGTTTAGGTATTCATACGATGGACCGTATGATTTCATTATTTGGCCGTCCAGATACGGTAACATATGATATTCGTAATAATGAAATGGAAGGTGCGGTTGATAACTATTTCGATGTTGGTCTACATTACGGAAATCACCTGAAAATTAAACTGAAAACGAACCATGTCGTAGCGAAAGATTATCCACGCTTTATCGTTCATGGAACAAATGGATCATTTATTAAATACGGTGAAGATCAGCAAGAAAATGATTTGAAAGCGGGGATTATGCCTGAGAGTGCAGGGTTTGGTGAAGATTCACCGATGTACTATGGAGTTGCTAAGTATCGTAATGCAAATGGTGACTGGATTGAAAAACAAATTAAAACACCGCTTGGTGATTACGGTCGTTTCTATGATGCAGCGTATGACACAATTGTAAATGGTGCACCAAAACTTGTGAAAGATGAAGAAGCAGTAACGAATATTGAAATCTTGGAAAACGGATTTGCTGCCCCATCACCTTCAGTTTACAAACTTGAGGCTTTACATTTGAATGAATAGAAGAGAGTTTGCGGTATAAAGGAGGTATGGAAATGGCAAGCGGATCAACACAAGTAAAATACCTCGGCATTTATCAAAAGATTAAACAGCAAATTTTAGACGGTGAATATAAAATCAACGAAAAAATTCCGAGTAGCTCCGTCCTTGCTGAAGAATTCGATGTTTCAGCACTTACGATTAAAAAAGCGCTGGATCTATTAGTAAGAGACGGCTACATTATCCGTCGGCGCGGAAGTGGAACAGTGGTACAAGATTGGCATCAGCAGGAAAAGGCACGAATGATTCAAACTTTAACAGGTACGAAAGCTGTTTACGGTAGTGAGGTAGAAAGTAAAATTATCGAGTTTGCGATTGTAGGTGCTGATGAAGTAGTTGCTGAGAAATTGGGAGTTTCAATTGGTGATTTCGTCTATAAAATCATTCGCCTCCGCATCATTCACAGCATTCCGACGATTATGGAGCATACATGGATGCCAATTTCGGTTATCCCAGGTGTTGAAGCTTCTGTTTTAGAGGAGTCGATATACTCACATATTCAAAATAAACTTGGTCTTGAAGTAGGGACATCTGTTGTCAGGGTTAAAGGGATTCGCCCAGATGATAGGGAAAAGCAGTTTATGAACTTAACAAATCAGGATTTCCTAATGCGAGTTGAGCAAGTAGCTTACTTAACGGATGGACGAACTTTTGAATATTCTTATGCAGATCATTTACCGGAAACCTTTGAGTTTGAAACAGTCATTACGGCAAAAAATTATAAAGAGACATAAAATAGGTTGAGGCAAGCATTGTCTCAACCTATTTTATGTCTTCTACAGTTATTATTCATCTGCTGTAATCAGCATGGATGTGTTCCCGGTTTTTTCAAGATGAACTTCTCCCCAGGAACAGAGGGAATCAAGTATAGCTCCTAAAGACGAACCGTAATCCGTTAAAGAGTACTCTACTTTTGGTGGTACTTGGTCATATACTTTCCTTTGGATTACACCATCTTCTTCTAGTTCCCGTAATTGTTGCGTTAACATTTTTTGCGTAATACCAGGCATTAAACGTTTTAATTCACTCGTTCTTTTTGTTCCTTTTTTTAAATGACAAAGGATAACAACTTTCCACTTTCCGCCAATAACTTCTAAAGTCGCTTCTACAGGAATATTGTATGTCTTCATAAAAAAAACTCCTTTGATGAATTTAGATTACAGTTGTGAGCCTACATCCGTTGCAATACTAAAATTATTTCTTTTTAGTACCTATAACACTTTAAAGTGCGTACTATTTATTGTGCTAAATATCGGTCATAATAATCGATGTAAGAGAGAAATAAGCAGAATGGCACTTGAAAATGCATATGTTACTTTTTAGTACCTATAACACTTTAAAGTACGTACTTTTTATTAGGATGAATATAATCCATAATAGCACTTGTAAGCAAGAAATGCGTGAAATGTGCTTTGAAGGAGCCATCATGCTATGGGGAATTTTACATGAGAATAATTTGTTGTGTTATTAAAATTAATCCAAGACTTAACAGTTGATTAATTGAACTGTAAAGTTTAAAATTACAGTAAGATTTTTAAAAGTGAGTTGTTAACGTCTGTAAAATGTAGCATGAATAATAGAGATAAATGAAACATTGCTGAATAATTAACATTATGTGAATTTGATTCTAAACTGTAATTTTTTTTAATACATTTCAATAAGCGATATTTAAAATGTACGTTTAATAACATTAAAGGAGTGAGTTAAATATGGTAATTCTATATACAACAGCAAGCTGTGCTTCATGCCGAAAAGCGAAAGCATGGCTTGAAGAGCATCAAATTGATTATATTGAAAAAAACATCGTATCAAATTCTATGACAGTTGATGAGCTTAAATCGATTCTTCGTTTAACTGAAGAGGGGGCTACTGAAATTATTTCAACTAGATCCAAAACTTTTCAGGACTTAAATATAAATATTGATGAGCTCTCGCTAAATGAATTTTATACATTAATAATTGAGCATCCACTAATGTTGCGTCGCCCGATTATGCTGGATGAAAAAAGATTGCAAATTGGTTTTAACGAAGAAGAAATTCGCAAATTTTTACCACGTAGCGTCCGAACATTTTTAAACATTGAACTGCAAAAGTTGGCTAATTAATAAATAATATTTCTTACGGAAAATTTTCTTGAAAGGAGGAAGCAGAAGATGATTGAAGTATGTGTTACAGTTAATTATAATGATAGAAATTATCAAACAAATGTTATTGTGAGTAAAGATACGATTTGGACAAAAATTAAACAACTGGCAGAAGAACAAGTGAAGAAACAGTGGAGTGTTTAATTTTCTTTTTAACTTAAAAAGCTAAATGAAGTTATCAGATATAGGTGGGACGGGATAGAATATAAGGGAATTAATTTTTTATGGCAAGAAGCATTCCACATGTTTTAACGTTCTAACCAATCTGTAATATTTATGGCTACAGTATGTTAATATATGAGAAACAATATTTTTAATCGTAGGAGGAAAATCATGAACAGCGACTTTACCTTGGCCATACACAGTTTAACTTATTTAGCTTTACAGCCAGACCGGATGTCAACAAGTAATGCTATTTCAGAAAGTGCAGGTGTTCATCCAGTACGCATTCGCAAAGTACTAAGTTTGTTAAAAAAACATAAGTTTATACAATCGAAAGAGGGGACTGGTGGCGGTTTTATTTTCGCTCGCGATTTAGATGAAATTAATCTTTGGCATATTTATCAGATAACCTCTGAAGGTGCTTTGCAGCCGAAGTGTCCAGAATCAAACAATCAGTGTGTTGTAGGTTCGAACATGCGAAAAGTTCTTTTCGCTATTTTCTTAGGTGCTGAAGAGCATCTAGGTGAATACTTAAAGAATTATACAATGAAAGAAGTTGTTGACCTTATCAATCAAAAGCGTTAAGCGGCTTAATTATTATATAGCCGTGAGTTCTTAATACTTAAATGTAATGAAAAATATTACAGTATAATTTGTTTTTATATCTTTTTTATCGTCACAAAAAATATTTATAGGAAGGTGAAACGGTATGATGTCAAATAATAATCATGTTTTAAAAGTAGGAGATTGGGTTCGTGGAATATCAAATGAAGGTGAATTAATAGTTGGTTATATTGTATCACTTGATGATGTAGAGGATATAGTTACAGTTAGTATTGTGAAACGTGACGGCCAGTACACAATAAACGAAGCGATTTTACTCTTTAGTAAACACGTTAACAAACTCCCTGAATCAAAGGTAATAAATAAGGAACAAATCCTTTATCTTATAGATCTTGCATTATTAACAGGGGATGAAGAATGGTTTATCGAGCTTTCTTCAAAATTAAACTCGATAAACGAGCTAGTTAATGGGGGAGTTTAATTTTTTAGCTTATGCCCTAATCAATAATATCCTCTCTTTTGTTGCATCTTAATAAAAGAGAGGATTGATGTTATGAAAATAAGATTAACAATGGTTAGCATCATATGTCTGTTTAGTTTTTTATTACCATGCATTTCTGCTCAAGCAATTGTAAAAAAGGAAAATGATATAAACAGAAATTTTGGCATAGATTTAACCGGTTATGAACTTTATTCGTTTGGAGACTTTAACCAATTAGATTATAAGATAACGCCACTTACTCAGTTGTTTTTAGGGATAGTGCAAACAGAAGGTGAGTGGATTAATGAACCACGATTATATACTAAAGGAAATAAAGGTTATTTTCATCTTTTGAAAGCGGACGGTATGAATGTTCTTTATACCGTTGAAAAGAGCGGGGATTTGTGGAGGATTATAGATGTAAAAAGAAAGAAAATCAACAGAATACCTGTACCAAAAAAACTTTTAAAAGAAGTAGTAATTGAGCTCTTATTGGAGCCGATAAGCAAAGAGGTTGAAAACTATTATAAGGAACCAAAACTTTGGTATCGAGGTTCTGAAAAATACTTGAAATAAGAAAAGATACAACAAACTATACTTTTTATGTAACTGTTCAAATTCAAACTTTTGAGGGTGCACACAATCCGCCTTATGGAGAGGACACAATTACTTTTCGCATAAAAGGAAATGATGTAAAAACGATTCATTACAAACATAGAGATATTCCTGAAGAAGAGTCGAACAAACTATACTTAAGATGACATTGAAGTAATTTGTTTGTGAATCCTTGATAACGATAATTATGTAAATGAGCTGTCCATATGGGGCAGTTTTTTTGTTTTTTGCTCAGTGTATTTTTTGCAAAATGTATATGAATTCAATATTGATAATATATATCCCAAAAATTGGTTTTTTTATTTTGTGAATCTTTTCTTTTTTCCTACATTAATTATTTATTAGAATATCTTTTATGTTTAAAATAAATTTTTTTGATAAAAGTGGATATAAGTATTTTTAAAATGAGTCACCTAGAAAGACAATGTATAATTGTATATTTTTACTAACTAATTCAGCTTTACACGATAAAAACAATGGCTACATACTAACTGTAAAATATTATCCATATAAAATTATTCCACTTTAATATTTCTGAAAATATAAAAATATTAATTTTATAAATATACACGTTATAATGAGGGCGTCGAGAGAAATTTTATTATCTCTGGAGAAAATATAAAAAATGCGATTCTTAGTAAGAAAGGTGTGTGATTAGAGACAAAATGTATGTAATGTGCTTCAGTGGCTTGTGTAAGCAATATCATCAGTGCTACCGAAGTTATGAAAGTAATGTATAGAATTGAGAAAGAAATGCCTCGCAAATGAAGAGAGGCCGGTTTAGCTAAAATTACTGTTAAAAGTAAAAAAGAGAAACCATTAAAGTAATACACTGTTATTAGAAATGTTGCAACGTATTTATGAAGTCTATTCTATATTGTTCTCTTAAGGGGTCTTTATATAAAGAGCGGATACTTTGAGTAAACTTTTTTGTGAACGCTAACAATTATATTAGGACGCTAACTAGCGAATGTTTCAATTTGGATTCATTATGATGAAGGACATACAATGTGGGGCAACTTGTAAGGAATTCATTTTCCGAAAAGGGAATATTTGTTAGATACAAAGAGAGATGCAGGAATAGATACAAGGGGGAGTTATTATATGAACGGGAATACTGCAAAGAAAATAGAAGTTCAAGCTGAAAATACCGCACTAAAAAATGAGCAATATGCAGATCCGAAAAAGTGGCATAAGCAGGATACTACATGGGCACTCAGTCTATTTGGAACTGCAATTGGAGCAGGGGTGCTCTTTTTACCGATTAATGCAGGTTCAGGTGGTTTATTATCTTTACTACTAATTACATTGCTTGCATATCCAGTTATGTACTACTCACATAGGGCACTTGCTAAAATGATATACGCTTCTAATTCTGCTGATGAGGGGATCACAGGTACAATTAGAGAGTATTTCGGAAATAAAGCGAGTATCATTTTTAACATCGTATATTTTGGTTCAATTTATACAATCGTACTAATGTATTCGGTTGCGCTTACAAACACTGCAAGTAGTTTTATCGTGCATCAATTGCACATGCCAGAACCTCCAAGAGCTATTTTATCACTTGTATTAGTTCTTGGTCTTATCGCTATACTGAATTTTGGTCAAGATATTACTGTAAAGGTAATGAGTATGTTAGTGTATCCTTTCATAGTTTCTCTACTTTTTATCGCAATATCTTTAATTCCACAGTGGAATACGTCAATGCTTAGTTTTTCAGCTGTTTCAACTGCTTCAACAGGAACAGGCTATTTTGGGACGATATTGATGATTCTACCAATCATCGTATTCTCATTTAATCATTCACCTATGATTTCATCATTTGTTGTGAAACAGAGAGCTACGTATGGAATCGAAGCCACTGATGCTAAATGTGCGCAAATACAAAAGGTTTGTTATATCATGACATTCGCTGTTGTTATGTTCTTCGTTTGGAGTAGCGCATTGAGCTTGACTCCAGATGATATAAAAATGGCAAAAGAACAAAACTTATCAATTCTTTCATATCTTGCTAATGAGCTTAATTCGCCTGTAATCACTATTGCGGCTCCAATTATTGCTTTTGTGGCTATTACAAAGTCTTTCCTTGGCCATTATATAGGAGCATTTGAAGTAATGCGTGACATGATTATTAAGTTCGGTAAATCACGTGGAAAAGATATTGAAGAAAAAACAATTAAGACAATAATCCTTACTTTTGTTGTATTATCATGCTGGTTTGTTGCTTATACAAATCCAAGTATTCTTGGACTTATTGATTCTCTAAGCGGTCCTTTAGTTGCTGCTATCTTATGTCTATTACCGATGTATGCGATTCAAAAAGTGCCAGTACTAGCTAAATACAAAGGGAAAATGAGCAACGTATTTGTTATTATTGTAGGTGTACTTACTGTCTTAGCAAGTATTAAGTCATTATTCTAATTCACTACTGTTGGTTTTAGTATCAAAATAGTTGGATCTGAGAAAATAAGGAGCAAGTTTTGAGTAGTTTTTTTCAAAACTTGCTCTTAAAATATTCTAAGGAATTAATTTTACAAATAAGTTTATTCATATTAGTCATCTAGCGTTTTGGTCATATACTCATCCAATATTATCAAGACTTAAATCGGAAAATTTTAAATATCAAGCGCCTAACGTATTATATATCCCTAATATGTTAGGCGCTTTTATTTTGGATAATAAATTTTGAACCTGAATTTGAATAGTATATTTCTCTATTTGATGCTTATTTAATATTGTAAAATTTGTATTGAAAATTCGAGGTTTTAAAAGTATCATATACATATTCAAACATTTGAAGATGTATATGATACTTTTTGAAATTGAGGAAAAGTAACGGAGGGATTTCAATGGGAAACGAAATGCAACAATTTAAAGCAGATTTCTTTAAAGCCTTAGCACACCCTTTGCGAATAGGTATTTTAGAATTATTGTCAGAAGGTGAAAAAAGCGTAAACGAAATTCAAGATATTTTAAATAAGGAAGGCTCAGCTGTTTCTCAGCAATTAAGTGTACTACGTTCAAAAAATATTGTTGTTGGTAGGAAAGATGGAAAAAGAGTTTTATATTCTTTACGAGACCCTATTATTGTGGATTTATTGGTGGTTGCACGGAAGATTTTTAACAACCATTTAATTGATGCGATTTCAATGTTAGAAGAGCTAGATGGAGCAGAAAGTGAAATGATGGCTAAGGAGGGATAGGTTGAGTATTGAGGTTAAGAAAGAAGATATCATCCAACATGGAATTGAAACATTTCGCTCATTAGGAGCTCATTACGTTTGTGAAGTTTGTATAAAAAGTGGAAATTCTTGTTGTTTTTCATGCCAACATTTACAAGATGGAGTTGGATGTCGAAAAAGAAATACTGCTTGTACAGCTTGGTTATGTGGAATTCAAGGTTTTTTATTTGATCAAATAGGATTACTGGATGAATGGAATCGTTTTTGGAGTGAAATTCCAGGACAAATGTTTCGTAGAGATATTACTCCAGATAAGGTAAGGATTAGATCGTTTATTGATACAAAGAAGCTAGATAGTCGAGCCGGAGAACGTTTAGCAGAAAGATTGAAATCCTATGTACAACAAGGTGGAGATATAGGTGAATTGGAGTGTCATTTAAGTAAAACATATAGTAAATATTAGGATGTTTTTTATTTTTGTGAAAAGGACAATTTTCTGTATAAGGGACCGAGAAATACATTTGTAATCCAGATCTATTAAAAATAGAAAAGAAGGGTTTGTAATGAGAAAGTTATTTACAGGAAGGTTTGAAGGATATTCATTAGCACATTTTCAAAAGGATCTTCTTTCAGGAATGATTGTTGGAGTTGTTGCGATTCCACTTGCTATGTCTTTTGCTATAGCCTCTGGTGTTAAGCCAGAGTATGGGATTTATACAACCTGTATTGCTGGAATACTCATTTCACTGTTTGGTGGTTCGAAGTATCAAATTGGAGGACCTACAGGTGCTTTTGTTCCGATTCTTTTAGGAGTTGTAATTACCTATGGATACGAAAATTTACTACTCGCGGGTTTGTTAGCTGGAATTATTTTATGTCTTATGGGAATCTTCAAACTAGGCTCTTTAATTAAGTTTATTCCACGTCCTGTAACAATTGGTTTTACTTCAGGTATTGCTGTTATTATCTTTACGGGACAAATTGCTAGTTTTTTAGGTTTAACAGGTATAAAAAAGCATGAGGAATTTCTAGCGAATTTGAAGGAACTCTTCACTCATATCAGTACTACCAATTTTTATAGTGTTATAACTGCTTTGATTTGCTTTTTTGTTATACTCATAACACCAAAGATTTTACCAAAAGTGCCTGGTTCATTAGTAGGTGTTGTTATTTCGACTGTAATTGCAACTGTATTTTTCTCAGGTCATGTACCTACTATTGGTACAGCATATGGCACGATTCCAAATACACTTCCTCAGTTTGATATACCAGAAATCACATTAGAACGTATAAAACAGTTAATTGGTCCTGCATTTGTTATTGCGATGCTCGGTGGAATTGAATCGCTTTTATCCGCTGTCGTGGCAGATGGTATGACAAATAGTAAACACAACAGTAACAAAGAGCTTGTCGGTCAGGGGATTGCAAATATTGTTACCCCGTTATTTGGCGGGATTCCAGCAACTGGAGCAATTGCTCGTACAGCGACTAATATTAAGAGTGGGGCTGTATCTCCGATGTCGGGTATTATTCATGGGGGATTTGTGTTATTGACACTTTTACTGTTAGCTCCATATGCTTCACATATTCCTCTTGCTAGTATGGCTCCCATTTTAATGGTGGTAGCTTGGAATATGAGCGAACAAAAACATTTTTATCACATACTCAAAATGAAGACAGGAGATTCCCTTGTATTACTAGTAACATTTTTACTTACTGTATTTACTAGTTTAACAACAGCTGTGGAGATTGGTCTTATTTTAGCTGTTATTTTGTTTACAAAACGTATGAGTAATATGCTTGTTATATCTAAAGTGCTTCCTGATCATACAAAAAAGAATGAAAAATTGTTATCGCATGTGGTAAATAAAGCTCATGATTGTCCACAAATTAGTATTTATACAATAGAAGGGCCATTATTCTTTGGGGCTGCTCAAACATTTGAACAAAATATTTTAGCGACTATTCATTATAAACCTAAAGTTTTAATTTTACGTATGGGAAAAGTTCCTTTTATTGATACCACAGGAGAGTCTTACTTTAGGAATATTGTTCAGCACTTCAAAAAACAAGGTGGCGTACTTCTTATTTCTGGAATTCAATCAGAGCTAAAAGCCAATCTAGATAAGAATGGATTGTATGCTGAAATTGGGAAAGAAAACTTTTTTGATCATACCGGGGAAGCAATTAATTGTGCTTTAGGACATCTGAATACAAAAAAATGTATAGGGTGTAAGCATTTTGCTTTTCATGAGTGTACAGGGCTTTCTCAGCAATCTCAGGAAATCAATACAATAAAGAATAAAGTAAATGCATTAGATTTTTAAAAATTTCACTTCACATACAAAGTTTGTTTGATTTAATCTACTTTTTCATCATTTTATTAAAAAATAGAGAAGAAGAAAGTTTGCTTTGGAGAATGTGGAGAAGATTTTTTACAAGGTGTGAACAAGTAGTTTTTTTATACATTCAACAAATAAGTATCAAACAGTAAGAAGAGAATATTTCCCGTATATTTAAACGAAAAAGGGAAATTAAAAATAATATTTATTTAATAGAATACACGAAAACGAGTGGAGGAAATAAAAATATGTCTAATTTACCAAATTGTCCAAAATGTAATTCAGAATACACTTACGAAGATGGGAATCTTTTTGTTTGTCCAGAATGTGCTCATGAGTGGACTTTAGAATTAGAAGCTGAAAATAGTGAAGATACAAAGGTAATTAAAGATGCAAATGGAAATATTTTAAACGATGGTGATTCTGTAACAGTAATTAAAGATCTTAAAGTAAAAGGAACTTCATCAGTTGTAAAAATTGGTACAAAAGTAAAGAGTATCCGATTAGTTGATGGAGATCATGATATTGATTGTAAAATTGATGGTTTTGGAGCTATGAAATTAAAATCTGAATTTGTTAAAAAGGTATAAATACAATTTTGTTACATCAAAATTAGTTTGAAGTTAATGAATATACACTGTTTTTCAGTTGTACCCTGTGCCCAACAACTTAAGAATTTCGAATTACCTCGAAATGATAAAATGAACTTTTGGTTATGATTCAGCAGATTTTTTTGGGGAGTACCATGAAATTTTAGCTTGCTAGCGATATAGTGCTGCCGAAATATTTGAAATAGCTATAAGACTATTCTTTCGATGGTATGATGAAAGATATGGAAAAGGAATAGGTGTCAATCAGACCCCAATATTAATCTTGACCATTAGCAACAAAAAACCACCTCTCATAAAGGTGGTTTTTTAGTATTAATATATTTTAATTAGTCACGTCTAAATGGACCTTTTGGAGCAATAAGCTCTAAATTAGTACCATCTGGATCACGGAAGTAGGCAACGCCTGTGCCAAATCCAGATTTCTAGCCGTCTTCTTGAAAGATAATTGGTTCGTCATATGGGTGCTATCCTATGCCCATCAAGCTAACAAAATGGATTGCCTCTGAAACAAAAAAATTTTTATTACTATAAAAAACGTAAAGTATCTGTTTTTAGAAAAAATTAATTTTTATAAATTGATGGAGATATAACTCAATTCTTTTATATATTTAGTTAAATATGATTGTCAGAATGAACTTAAAGTAATTATGATTTCTAGAAATGCGAACTGATGTTTTGAATTGGTTTAAAGTTGCTGGAACAAAATAAAACCAATTGAGCAAAAAAACTTGCAAAAATAAAAAGAGAGATATATATTAATTGATGTATCAATAATTGATATATCAATTAATATTTTGACAAGAAAGAAAAGGAACATTTTATGAAGGAAATGTTCGTAAATATCAGTGGAGAAGAACGCAAAATACTTATTCATATTCTATTACAGATGCAAAAAAATGTAGAGAATATTAAAGAATAGAGAGTGTAGGGGGCGAATAGTGTGGAAATAATCGCAGCTATTTTAGTCGGGATCGTAGCATTAGAACATTTGTTTATCATGATTCTTGAAATGTTTTTTATTGATTCAAAAGTAGCGAAACGTGCTTTCAAATTACCGAAGCATTTAGAAGGAGATCGAAACGTAGCCATTATGTTTGCAAACCAAGGTTTATATAATGGATTTTTAGCGGCTGGTCTCATTTGGGGACTTGTACTTGGGCTCAATCCAATTGGTTATATGATCCAATTATTTTTCGTGATTTGTGTGGTGATAGCAGCTATTTTCGGAGGTTTCACATCTAATAAATCAATTATTGTGAAACAAGGACTTCCGGCTGTTTTAGCACTGATTGCCCTTTTATGTATGATTTAGAATCAAAGTTTCTCAATAAAAGAACTCATTTTTGAAAAATACGCTATTCTTTCTGTAGAATTATAGGAAAGGATGGCGTTTTTGTATGCCTATTTCTATAAGTAGTGAATTATAACTATTTCCTCAAGGGACTCAACTGCTTTTCAGCTTTTGGATATATTTTCATCCATCTTTGTTTCCTCCTATTGTTGGATAGTGTAATAATTGATAAAAATTTTGATGAAATTGAATTATAACGACTGATCAAAAAAGTTAGTGATTAAAAATATTATTCTTTAGTACATACATTTTTAAGATGTTAAATATATTTCATAATAGTCTCTGTAAGATAGGGATAAATAGAATAGTACTTTAAAGTACCTATAGCACTTTAAAGTGCGTACTTTTTATAACTTTGAATATCATTCATAATAGCACCAGTAAGAAGAAAACAAGCTTTACGGTACTACTAGTTACCAACGATGTTACAGCAGTTTATTTAGAATCAGATTGATTGAAGGGTTGTACTATATGGCCTAATAATTTCGAAAAAATGTCGGTGTGGCATAAAACAATTATGGAGGTTAAAGATATGAGCACTTCAAATTTGAATGAAATAAGTAAACAAATTTTAACAGAGGAGGAAACACTTCAATTTTCCTCTTTTACAAATGAAGATGCCTTGCAACTAGGTTTATTTATCGTTGAAACAGCAAAGCGAGAAGGAAAATTGATTGCTGTGGATATAACGAAAAATGGTGTGCAATTGTTTCATTTCAAGATGACAGGGACAAATGAGGAAAATACGAAATGGATTGAGCGTAAAAAACGAGTCGTTTCCCTGCATGATCGTAGCTCGTATTATATGCAGATACAAAGTGAAATAACTGGAATTTCATATAATGAAAAATATCTTTTAGATACTTCGGAATATGCTGCGTTTGGTGGATGCTTTCCTATCAGAATAAAAAACGTAGGGGTTATTGGAATGATAACAGTTTCAGGATTACCACCAGAAGAAGATCACGAATTGGTAATAAGAGCAGTTAAACATCAGTTGAACCAATAGTTGTAACTAGTGAATAGATAATTAATTTTAGGGGGCAATACTATGCCATTAATTGAGCTAAATACTTGGCCAACCATGTCAACAGAAGAAAAGAAGGAATTTATTTATAGTGTAACGGAACTTACAATAAAACTATTAAAAATTGTCCCTGACAAAATTCAAGTGTTGATAACGGAACTTGAGAAAGAAAACTGGGGGAAAGCTGGGGCTGTAGCAAGTGATGCTACCTTTGCTGAGAAAAGTAGGGTGTCCGATTGGGAGACAAAAGAGTCTTACGATACACCAGGTTGTAACGTTAATGGAATGGCTATTATTAAGATTGATATATGGAATACATTTGATCAAGAGACAAAGGATAAGTGGGTAAAAGAACTTACACAAGTAACATCTAAATATACTCATGCACCTTTGGATAAAGTGCTAATTCTTATTCGTGAAATGATTCCAGGGAACTGGGGACAAAGTGGTGTAACAGGATCTAATGCAGATTTCCTTTCCAAAAGTCGTACATTTTAATCGTTAAATAAAAAAGGCAAAAATGAACACATTTCTGTTCGTTTTTGCCTTTTTATTATTTGTCTGTGGTAATGAACATGATCCTTTGTATGTTTAAGTAATGTCCTCTAAAGGTGCCTCTACGGGAAAAGTGTATTTCTTCATTTGAAAGTCTTTTTCATGGAATGTAGATTTCAATTTTTGAGCAAAATAAGCTAGGTTATATAAATGTTACTTTTTAGTACCTATAGTACTTTAAAGTACGTACTTTTTATTATGTTAAATATCATACATAATAGCACATGTGAGAGGGAAACAAGATTTATGGTACGAGCAATTAACTATGTTACTTTTTAGTACCTACAGCACTTTAAAGTGCGTACTATTCATTATGTTAAATATATTTCATAATAGTACATGTAGGAGAGGGACAAGCTTTACGGTACTAAAAAGAGAATGCAACCATTCATAATAGCGTTTGTAGAGATTAAATATATTTTTTAGAAGATAAAAGGGCCTTTTTATCGCACTATTATGATAGGAATTATAGGGAAGAGGGGGAGCTCAATTGAATTCATATACAGCATCGTCTTCAGAAGTTCAGACGAATCGAAGAAGTATATTTGCGTTATTAGCGCTAGCAATTAGTGCGTTCGGGATTGGGACAACTGAATTTGTTAGTGTCGGTTTATTACCATCTATTTCGGAAGATTTACATGTGTCGGTTACAACAGCTGGTTTAACAGTTTCTTTATATGCGTTAGGTGTAGCGTTTGGTGCTCCAGTATTAACGTCATTAACAGCTAATATGTCACGAAAAACGTTATTAATGTGGATTATGATTATTTTCATTATTGGTAACGGAATCGCAGCGGTAGCAACAAGTTTCACTGTATTACTTATTGCGCGAATTGTTTCTGCACTTTCGCATGGTGTGTTTATGTCAATTGGTTCAACGATTGCTGCAGCACTTGTCCCAGAAAATAAACGTGCTAGTGCAATTGCAATTATGTTTACCGGCGTAACAGTTGCGACTATTACAGGGGCACCAATTGGAACATTTATTGGTCAACAATTTGGCTGGAGAACATCATTTTTAGCAATTGTAGTAATTGGAATTATTGCCTTAATCGCAAATAGTATTCTCATTCCATCTAATATGAAAAAAGGTACGTCTGTATCATTCCGCGATCAGTTTAAATTGATTACGAACGGAAGACTGTTACTAGTTTTCATTATTACTGCATTAGGATATGGGGGAACATTCGTAACATTTACGTATTTATCTCCGTTATTACAAGAAGTAACAGGATTTAAAGCAAATACGGTTACTATCATTTTATTAGTGTATGGAATCGCCATTGCGATAGGAAATGTGATTGGCGGAAAATTATCGAATCATAATCCGATTCGAGCGCTATTTTACATGTTCTTTATTCAAGCGATTATATTATTTGTTTTAACATTTACGGCACCATTTAAGGTAGCTGGGTTAATCACTATTATTTTAAT
>NZ_CAJCKK010000042.1:0-33774 GCF_903970865.1 Bacillus sp. ME78 | reverse complement strand
CCTACGAGGAAAAAAGGATATGTAGAAGGTATGGTATTACACTACGGATCTTTTCAAACAGGTATTGGAGGAGGTCTTTGTCAGCTTTCGAATTTAATATATTGGATGACTTTACATACACCACTGACAGTAACAGAACGATATCGTCATAGCTTTGATGTCTTTCCTGATTCGAGGCGAACTCAACCGTTTGGGAGTGGAGCGACTTGTTCCTATAACTATTTGGATTTACAAATTAAAAATGAAACGGACCAACCGTATCAACTTCACCTTTATATGACAGATGAATATTTAGTTGGTGAATGGAGAACAGTCTATCCGCAACTTTATCAATATGAAGTGTATGAGAAAGAACACTCAATTCAACCTGCATACTGGGGCGGTTATATACGACATAATGTGATTCAACGTAAAGTATATAATCAACAGAAATAGTTAATAGAAGATCAATATGTAACGGAGAATCACGCTATAATGATGTATGAACCACTATTAGCTTGTAATAATGAGAATAGTGAGTAATATGGTAATCCATAGATTAAATAGTATAGAAAATATTTAATTCTTATTTTTATTAAAAAATATAAATCTCAGATTTACTGGATTTTGATTGTAACTAAGAACATATAAAAGTTCACTGTTATTTATTGGAGAGCATGTTTGTTTTTCTATCTTTTGTATTTCACTCTGCATAAAAAAATATTTCTCAACATTTTATTTGTTGAAAAAGATTGAATATTCGTATTATAACGAATATTATGTTGTTATCGGCAAAAAACGATAATTTGCAGACACTGGGGAGGAAATACATTGAAAAAGAAAAAGAAATTAAAACCATTAGCGGTATTAACAACAGCAGCGGTACTAAGTAGTACGTTTGCTTTTGGAGGTCACGCAGCGTATGCTGAGACACCAACATCATCTCTACCAATAGATGAGCACTTAATACCGGAGGAGCGTTTGGCAGAAGCGCTAAAACAACGGGGGGTAATTGATCAATCTGCATCACAAGCTGAGACGTCAAAGGCTGTCGAAAAATATGTTGAGAAAAAGAAAGGGGAAAACCCTGGGAAAGAAATCTTAACAGGAGATAGTCTTACACAAGAAGCTTCTGATTTTATGAAAAAAGTAAAAGATGCAAAGATGAAGGAAAATGAACAGGCACAGCAGCCTGAAGTAGGCCCAGTAGCTGGGCAAAGTGCTGGATTGAATCCAGGAAAATTAAATGGAAAAGTACCTACTACATCAGCGAAGCAAGAAGAATACAATGGAGCTGTTCGAAAAGATAAAGTACTTGTTTTACTTGTAGAATTTAGCGATTTTAAGCATAACAATATTGATCAAGAGCCAGGATACATGTATTCTAAGGACTTTAATCGTGAACATTATCAAAAAATGTTATTTGGTGATGAACCATTCACTTTATTTGATGGATCGAAGATTAACACATTTAAGCAATATTATGAAGAACAATCTGGTGGTAGCTATACAGTTGATGGGACTGTAACAGAGTGGCTTACTGTTCCAGGAAAAGCATCAGATTATGGTGCTGATGCGGGTACTGGTCATGATAACAAGGGGCCTTTAGGACCAAAAGATTTTGTGAAAGAAGCATTAAAAGCAGCGGTAGCAAAAGGAATCAATTTAGCAGACTATGACCAATTTGATCAATACGATCAAGATGGTGATGGAAATAAAAATGAGCCAGATGGAATTATTGATCATTTAATGGTTGTACATGCTGGCGTTGGTCAAGAAGCTGGCGGCGGTAAATTGAAAGATGATGCGATTTGGTCACATCGTTCAAAACTCGGTTCAAAACCATATGCAATTGATGGCACGAAATCTTCTGTTTCGAACTGGGGCGGAAAGATGGCTGCATACGATTATACAATCGAGCCTGAAGACGGAGCGGTTGGTGTGTTTGCACATGAGTATGGCCATGATTTAGGCTTACCAGATGAATATGATACAAAGTACTCAGGACAAGGTGAACCTGTTGAGTCATGGTCTATTATGAGTGGTGGTAGCTGGGCTGGAAAAATTGCAGGAACAGAGCCAACGAGTTTCTCACCACAAAATAAAGAGTTTTTCCAAAAGAATATGAAGGGGAATTGGGCGAATATCCTTGAAGTAGATTATGACAAACTTAGCAAAGGCATCGGTGTTGCGACATATGTAGATCAAAGTACTACAAAATCTAAACGACCTGGAATCGTTCGTGTTAACTTGCCGGACAAAGATATAAAAAATATCGAATCGGCGTTTGGTAAGAAGTTCTATTATAGTACAAAAGGAAATGACATTCATACAACACTTGAGACACCAGTATTTGACTTAACAAATGCAAAGGATGCTAAGTTCGATTATAAGGCATTTTACGAACTTGAAGCGAAGTATGATTTCCTTGACGTATATGCGATTGCAGAAGATGGAACGAAGACACGCATTGATAGAATGGGCGAAAAAGATGTAAAAGGCGGCGCGGATACAACTGATGGTAAATGGGTTGATAAATCATACGATTTAAGCCAATTCAAAGGAAAAAAAGTAAAACTGCAATTTGAGTACTTAACAGATATTGCAGTAGCTTATAAAGGATTTGCGTTAGATAATGCAGCCTTAACTGTAGATGGAAAAGTTGTTTTCTCTGATGATGCAGAAGGTCAGCCAGCAATGACGTTAAAAGGCTTTACTGTGTCTAACGGATTTGAACAGAAAAAACATAATTACTATGTAGAGTGGAGAAATTACGCTGGTTCTGACACTGCGTTACAACATGCACGTGGACCAGTATTTAATACAGGAATGGTTGTATGGTATGCGGATCAAAGCTTTACAGATAACTGGGTAGGCGTTCATCCAGGTGAAGGGTTCTTAGGAGTAGTAGATTCTCATCCAGAGGCAATTGTAGGGACATTAAACGGACAACCTACTGTGAAGAGCAGTACGCGTTATCAAATTGCCGATGCGGCATTCTCATTTGATCAAACGCCAGCATGGAAAGTAAATTCACCAACTCGCGGTATTTTTGATTATAAAGGATTACCAGGAGTGGCGAAATTTGATGATTCTAAGCAATATATCAACAGCATCATTCCTGATGCAGGACGTAAGTTGCCGAAACTAGGACTGAAGTTTGAAGTAGTAGGCCAAGCTGAAGACAAGTCTGCAGGTGCGGTTTGGCTTCATCGATAAAATAAGGTAAAACGAAGAGGAGCTGCCATAAGTCGGTGAAACTGACTAATGACAGCTCTTTTCTTCTTGTGAAAAAACTCTCTGTTTTTTTATGTACTTATTGGAAAAATTCGAAGTTTCTTTGATACATAAAATGCTCCGTCTGTCCAATTATAGAATCTATTTTGGACGTAAGCAATTTGTAAGTAATGAGTAAGAAAAAAGAGATTTTCATAGTATAAAATATTTATTATAGCTACTTTTAACACCTGATACTAATAGTGTGTTATAATATGAATTAGCAACAAAAAGGAAAGGAATTAGAACAATGACCTTAGAAAATACTAAAAATTTAAAAAAACAAGTTGCTCCTTTTGAAAAATCAACGATTAAAAAAAGTGTTTGGCAACTGATCAACACAATCGTGCCATTTATTATTTTATGGTACCTTGCTTATAAAAGTTTGTCAGTTTCTTATTGGTTAACATTAGTTCCAGCATTGTTAGCCGCTGGATTTATGACAAGGATTTTCATTATTTTTCATGATTGCACCCATTATTCGTTTTTTAAAAGTCGACGTGCAAATAGAATAATTGGAACGTGTATGGGTGTTTTAACATTATTCCCATTTGATCAGTGGGGGCATGAGCATTCTATTCACCACGCTACGAGTGGTAATTTGGATAAAAGGGGTACAGGAGATATTTGGACGCTTACAGTAGATGAATATGTAGCAGCACCATTTAGACTCCGTTTAGCATATCGTTTATATCGCAATCCATTCGTTATGTTTGGGTTAGGCCCGATTTATGTTTTCCTGCTTAAAAATAGATTTAACCGAAAAGGTGCTAGAAAAAAAGAACGTATGAACACTTATTTAACGAATATTTTAATCGTTGCTATTATAGGAATGCTTTGCTTGGCAATTGGATGGCAATCGTTTCTTTTAGTACATGGTTCTATATTTTTAATTGCAGGTTCAATAGGTATTTGGTTGTTTTACGTACAGCACACATTCGAGGATTCTTATTTTGAAGAAGATAAAGAGTGGGAATATGTGAAAGCGGCAGTGGAAGGAAGTTCTTTTTATAAACTTCCGAAAATTTTGCAATTCCTAACGGGTAATATTGGATTCCATCATGTTCACCATTTAAGTCCAAGAGTACCTAACTATAAACTAGAAGAGGCACACAACAATACGCTTCCTTTAAAAAATGTACCAACGATTACGCTTGCTACAAGCTTGCGTTCACTCCGTTTCCGTCTTTGGGATGAGAAAAGTAACAATTTTGTTAGCTTTAAAGATGTCAAAAATATAATTAAAAATAATGTTTCTGTTCGGGTGAAATCTGAACTATAATTGCATCGTATATAAAACTCCCCTTAATCATTTTCAATTTAAGGGGAGTTTTTGTTTAAAGAGTAGATGCCAGATTAGAAGAAAAATTACATAATTCAAATTGTAATTGAAGCAGATTAGGAATTGCTCGTACGTAAGTACAAATATAAGGTGACAATAAATACATTATGTTAACAAATGTATTTATCATGAATTTTCCATTACGATAACTGTTCATAAATCCGACGAAAATTAATAGCAAAAGGGGAATCGTACAACATTATATCCAAAAATAAGAAAAGACTTGAACGGAAATTCCATTCATTTTTCTTGGTGTTCCTCATTCCATACACTTAAATAGGACGCATATTCTAATTCATCTGGATTCTCATGTAACATAGAAATGAATTCTAATTTATTTCCATCACAATCTAGAAAGTATACACTTGCAGCAGGCATCCACCTTTGGACAATTGGCTCTTGATTTCCTTTTCCTTGACTTCCTATCACTGCTATTCCACGTTCCTCTAACCACGCTTTAGAAGTCATTAAAAACTCTAAATTTACACCAAAAGCAAAATGTCTCGGCTCAAAGTCTTCAATGTTATGTACTTCCCATAGTCCAAGCATTTGTTGTTTATTTTCTCCGACCCAAAAGAAAGCCACTCTTCTTTTGGAGAGTTTTCTTGCTAACGTTAATCCTAGCTTGTTTTGATAGAAATTTATTGCGTTTTCTAAATTTCTTACATGTAAATGAGTTTCGTATATGTTCTGTATTATGATGATCATTCCTTTCTTTATTGGTAACTACCAATTAAATAGTGAATGTAATTCTAAAGTTGAAACATGTATAAGCCTAGTAATGTACATCTATATCCGATATACCTATTTACTATTATATTGAAATTGGAATGTGATAAATCCCACTGAGGTAGTAAGTGTTTAAATGAACACTCTACTGCTTTTGTAGGAGAGGGGATATATCTATTAAATTCAGATGAAATCATATTTAAATAATGAAAAACGCTATTCTTTTCGTAAGAATAGCGTTTTTTTATGTTTTTAAGTTGGTGGCCATAGGGTAGAATTTGAAAAATGAGGATTTACAAAGCTAAGAAATTTAACTCCACAAAAAAATCGATTTCCTGTGGAGTTAAAGGAATCGACTTTTTTATTTACCTTGATATATTAACGCAGCTGTTAACTTAATAGTAAATAAGTATAATCCACTATTTCTCCCAAAGTTCGATCAATCGACCTTCAGGATCCTTAATCCAAATAAACTTTCCAAATTCACTGATTTCTTCTTTCTTCTCAAGAGGTACACCAATATTCTCAAGATGCTTTATAGTCTCGTTTAGATTATGTACTTCGAAATTTAACATCACTTGTTGTTCTTTTGGAAAATAATTGTCATTCTCTGTAAAGAAAGAAAAGATGGTCTCATTTCCTAACTGGGGTTTAATCACAGTTCCATTCCAATCTTCTATATCAAGTTTCAATACTTCACTGTACCATTTTTTTATAACGTCAAGATTCTTAGTTCTCCAAAATATTCCTCCAAAACCTTTTATCATCGTATCTAACTCCTGTCTGTCTTTAAATATATATTAAATATATCAAAACAAAACAGTAATAGTAAGCAGAATCATCAACTTATGAATAGTAAAAATAGTAATTGTTAGTATTATAGTATTTACTACATTAACACTTTCTACAACATCATTAGCAGAACTTGAAATTTCGGGAAAGGTATAGAAATGCTCATTTTTCAACTCAAAGTTCACCTGAGTAATCCAGAACTTAAAGTGTTATAAATAATTCTTTCAATAGTAGGGGGAAATGAGAGAAGGAACGATAAAAGACCACACATGAAGTGAAACGCCATGTGTGGTCTTTTATGTATCGTCAAATATTACGAAGTCTCGCTAATTTTAGTTTCACTATGAGTATTAGTAGAATTTCTTTTCTTAACTTTAAAGTGATAGTAAGTGTAGCAAAAGATGATAAATGGGACAGTGCAATAGATTCCAAGTCGTTGTTCTGGGATAAAAATAAGACTGATTAATATAATGCCATACAATCCAAAACCAAGAATTGGTACGAGTGGATAAAGTGGCGTTTTAAATTTTAAGTCTTCTAATTTTCCGCCGTCTGCTAAATAATGTTTGCGGAAAAAGAATTGAGAAACACAAATTGACATCCAAACAATAATGGTAATGACTCCGGAAATTGAAATGAGCCACAAGTAAACAGTTTCAGCAGCTACTACGCTTGTCAAAAGAGAAAAAGCAGAAATAGCTATCGTCATGATTAAAGCGTTGAGAGGAATCCCACGTGATGATAATTTCTTTAAAAAGGCTGGAGCCATTTCGTTTTTTGATAAAGACCAAAGCATTCGAGTAGCAGCGTATAGTCCTGAGTTTGCAACAGAAAGAACAGCAGTAAGAATAACAAAGTTCATAATATCAGCTGCATATGGAATACCGATATTATCAAAAACAGCAACGAATGGGCTCTTTGTTAATCCAGCTTCTTCCCAAGGAATTAAAGCAACAAGAACAAAGATTGCTAAGACGAAGAAAAACATCGTGCGCCATATAATATTTCTAATAGAACGAGGTAAAGTTTTTGCTGGATCTTCACTTTCACCTGCTGCGATTCCAACAAGTTCTGTACCTTGGAAGGAATAGTTGACTGTAACCATTGTTAAAAGAATAGCGGCAAGTCCATTTGGGAATAAACCACCATGATTTACGAAATTTGATAATAGCGGAGCGGGTTCGTCACCTTTTAAATCAATAAAACCGAACATAGCGGCGCCGCCAAGAATAATGAAAGCGATAATGGCAGATACTTTTATACTTGAAAACCAAAATTCTGTTTCTGCATAACTACGAGCAGATAACGCGTTAATAGTGAAGATTGTAACGCCAAATATTAAACACCAAACCCAAACAGGAATATCAGGAAACCAGCGCTGCATTGTAATGCCGGCAGTTGTAAATTCAAGACCGGTCGTATTCGCCCAGCTTAACCAATACAACCATCCGATTGTAAAGCCAGTTGCAGGATTGATGAACTTAGTGGCATATTCTTGGAAAGAACCTGAAACCGGCATGGCTACAGCAAGTTCACCAAGACATAGCATAACGAAATACATTAATAATCCACCGGCCATAAAGGCAAGTACGGATCCGCCAGGTCCAGCTTGACTTATAATAAAGCCAGATCCGTTAAATAACCCCGTTCCAATCACACCACCGAGTGCAATCATGAATAAGTGTCTACTTTTCATCGTCCGTTTTAATTCATTGTTTGTATTGCTTACTTGCGCCATTGTTTTCCTCACTTTCATAGTTGATAGAATAAAGTTTGATGTTTTTCCGTATTATGGAATGTATTCCGTGATGTGAAATCTTGTTATAATTTTCAGATAATTAAAAAGAAAAGTCAATATTTTTTTGTTTGCGTTTTCAATTCTTTGTTAGTGATATGTTTTTATTGTTAGAAAATTAAATAAATAGATTGATTTCATTTCGAATGTTTGCTAAATTGATAGTTAATTAAGCATACTAACATATTACGAGTAAAGTTGAGGCGAGTTATGGTACAGTCCATTGATCGAGCGATAAGTATTATTAAATTATTGAATTCTACAAATGAAAAAGAGTATTGGGCTATTTCTGATATAGCTGATGGAACACATCTCCCGGTTAGTACAGTACATAGATTACTTAACTCTTTAATGGAGCATGGGTTAGTTACACAAATTTCAGAGACAAAACAGTACAAAATTGGACCAATGTGGATGGAAATAGGGTTACGTCAATTGGAGAAGGTAGACTACAGATCTGTTGCAAGAGAAGTGATGAAACGTTTAGCTGCTGAAGTGGAGGAAAGTGTCTATTTAAATATTCCAAACGGAACACATTCTATTATCATTGAAAGAATTGATAGTCCTTTAAAAATTCGAGTTATCGATAATCTAGGGGAACAAATTCCACTTTCAATTGGTGCCGCAAATAAAACGATGCTTGCCAATATGAAAACGAATGAAATGGAACATATTGTAGAAAATTTACTTTCTTCATTACCAGAACAAAAGCAAATTCTTCTTAATCAAATAAAGCAAATAAAAAATGAAGGATATGCTGTCAGTTATGGTGAAAAAACAGAAGGGACAGCTTCAGTAGCTGCACCTATTATCGGATTTAATCATAAAGTAGTAGGAGCATTAAGTGTTGGGTTAATTAGTCATCGTATTAATGATGATCGACTATCTTTTCTTATTAGCAAGGTAAAACAAGCGGCTCATGAAATATCAATAAAAATCGGCAGTACATCAGAACTATAATTTTGATAGCTGTCGTCATTTTTTTATTCATATACTGGAATTAGTTTTCATAATGCGGAAAAATAGGGGGATTTATATGTCAAAGTGGCAATCAAAAGAACAATTGATTCAATTATTAAGCAGTCTTGTTGAAATTCCTAGTATTACCGGTTCAGAAGCTGAAGTAATATTGCCAGACTTTGTTGTGGAGCAGTTATCTGATTTACAGTACTTCAAAGAAAACCCGCATCATTTACAAAAAAATCCGACAGGGGACGGACGATATTTTGTTACAGCACTAGTAAAGAAAAGCGATAGTACCAAAAATACTGTAATTCTAGTAAGTCACTTTGATGTTGTAGATGTACAAGATTACGGAGTGTGGAAAGAAGATGCATTTAATCCTAAAAAGTTAACATCTATGTTTTATTCTCATAAAGATGAACTTCCAGACCATGTACGTGAAGATATAGAACATGGGGAATGGCTGTTTGGTAGAGGAACAATGGATATGAAATGCGGTCTAGCATTACAAATGGCAATGATTGAACAAGCATGTGAAGGAAGATTCAATGGGAATGTTCTTTTATTGGCTGTACCAGATGAAGAAGTGAATTCTGTAGGGATGAGGGCCGCTGTTCCAAGACTGTTAGATTTAGCTAGAGAGCATAACTTAGATTATAAAACGGTCTTAAACTCAGAGCCTATGTTTTCAAGACATCCTGGTGACCAAAATAAGTATATTTACACTGGCTCTATTGGTAAAGTGTTACCTGGTTTTCTTTGCTATGGAAAAGAGACACATGTAGGTGAACCTTTTGCAGGCTTAAATGGGAGTTATATGGCTTCATTAATAACAGCAGAATTAGAGTTAAACACAGACCTTTGTGATATTGTAGAAGGTGAAGCGAGTCCTCCGCCAACTAACTTACTTCAAAGGGACTTAAAGGAGGATTATTCTGTACAAATTCCGCATCGTGCAGTTACATTATTTAATTTGTTTTTATTAGAAAAATCAATGACAGATGTAGTTTCATTATTACGTCAAAAAGTAACGAAAGTAGCAGAGAAAATAGAAGAGTCGTATGAAAAACATGCATATCGTTTTTCTAAATATAATCCATTTATACCACCTAATCTTAAAGTAAATGTATTAACTTATGAAGAGCTTATCACATATGCAATTGAGCAACATGGACAAGAAAAAATAAATCATATTCAATCTAATATTATAAAAAATAGAGAGGATAAAGATGATCGTGCGGTAACGATTGATTTAGTAGATAAATTAGCGATTTTATGTAAAGAAAAGGCACCGATGATTGTACTTTTCTTCGCTCCGCCGTACTATCCAGCTGTGAGTTCACGCAACAATCCTTTAATAAAAGAGGTAGTTGTAGAAATGGAAAAGTATGCACACTACAATCATAAGATTACATTTGAAAACCAAAATTATTTTGGGGGGATTTCAGATTTAAGCTATGTAGGCTTGCAGTATCCACTGGATTCAATGAGTTCGCTTGTAGACAATATGCCATTATGGGATAAAGGTTATTCAATTCCGCTTCAGGAATTAGAAGAGTTTGATGTTCCAGTATTAAATATGGGGCCGGTAGGAAAAGATGCACATCAATGGACAGAACGTCTAGATGTAAACTACGCATTTGAAACACTAATAGATATGTTACCGAAATGCATTGAAAAATTATTAGTTTCTAATAAAATTACACAATCATAGTAGGGAATAGGTAAGGGATAAAACAGAACCTTTAAAGAAGATTTGAATTAAATTATTTTAATATAATTAAAAAGTGGAACGGCCAAGCTCAATTTTATATGAGTTTGGCCGTTTATCATGTAGTGAATTTTTAATTAAAATTATGTGAATTCATAGCTAACGTAATCTCTTTTATAGTTTTATTTTTTAGTTTGACCAGATAGTTCAACAGACTTTTGCGTACAACGCTGCATAGCTGAAATAATCGCTGTTCGTAATCCTTTTTCCTCTAATGTTGCTACAGCTTCTATTGTCGTTCCGCCAGGAGAACAAACCATATCTTTCAATTCACCTGGATGTATTCCTGTTTCTAGTACCATTTTTGCAGAGCCTAACACAGCTTGAGCAGCGAATTTATATGCTTGATTTCTTGGCATACCATCTAGTACAGCAGCATCTGCCATCGCTTCTATAATCATATATACATAAGCTGGTGAAGAACCACTTACGGATGTGACAACATCCATTAATTTTTCACTTACGATCTCTGTTTGACCAAAACTATTGAAAATGTTTAGTACATCTTCTAAATCTTTTTCTGTCACCATTTCATTTGGGCATAATGCAGACATTCCTTCTCCAACAAGAGCAGGAGTATTAGGCATTACTCTTACAACCTTTACTTTTTTATTAAAGGCATTTTCAGTACTTTCAATACTTTTCCCAGCAGCGATCGTAACGATGATAGCATCGTTTTTGATTACTTCTTTTATTTCATTAATTATTGATGAATATAGGTCTGGTTTGATTGATAAAATTAAAATATCAGCATTTTTAGCTACTTTATTGTTGTCGGTAGTTGTAGTTAGCCCATATTTTTCACTAGCATTTTTTAAATTAGCAGTGTTTAAATCTGAACAAATAATATGATTTGAAGACACTATATTTTTGTTTATCATTCCGCCAATCATAGCCATTCCCATATTTCCGCAACCGATGAATCCAATTTGTTTATCCATAATAACTCAATCTTGCTCCTTTTATAATCAATTATATCGGTTTGATATTATTTTCTTAGAATAAGAATAACATCCCTGTGCAATATAAAGAAACATTCTAAGAGAATATATTCCTTTTTGCAACACTAAAAGATAAAAATTAATTATATTCGACATTATGTAAATATATACACTATAATGTAAGGTTTTATGTTTATGAATATGAGTTAAACTTATATCATTTTGTATTTTCATTCAGTAGGGCGATAATTTCATACAAATAACTTGCGGCTCTATTTATTTTTAAAAATACCTCTTGACACCGAATCGAACTATATCGCATAATATAAAAAAATTAGATTGAAAATCGTTGAAGGGAATTAGTACATATGTCTTCTTGCGAAAGAGAGTGGAATTCACCGGCTGAAAGATTCCTCGTATAGAATATATCGAACCTATCCCTGAGTCTTAAATGAAAGTTTAGGCGTTCGCCTGCGTTATAGGCACCAAGTGGATATCTATGTATATCAATTAAGGTGGTACCGCGGAACAATGACCGTTTCGTCCTTTTTATTTTATTAAGGGCGAAGCGGTCATTTTTATTTTGCTCTTAAATACCTCATTGCAGCATTGATGAGAATAGATATAGTTGCAAAGTGAATGAAGTGTAAATTATAAAAACTTTGATTTTAGACTTGGGGGATAAAAAAGTGAAAAAACAACGAATTGTTGTAAAGATTGGAAGTAGTTCCTTGGCAGATAGTCATGGAGGCATCTCTACAGAACAGCTTTCAGATCACGTTGCCGCATTGGCTCGGTTGAAAGCTGATGGGCACGAGGTTGTGTTAATTACATCTGGAGCCGTCGCTGCAGGTTTTTCAGCGCTAGGATATCCTAGCAGACCAGTAACGATTAAAGGGAAACAGGCTGCAGCAGCTGTCGGACAAAGTTTGTTAATGCAGGCGTACACGGAGGAATTCCGTAAATATGGCATCGTTACTGCGCAACTTTTGTTGACGAGAAGTGATTTTTCTAGAAAAGAACAGTATAGTAATGCTTACGCTACGTTAGGAGAATTATTAAACCGTTCCGCTCTTCCAATTATTAATGAAAATGATTCCATCTCTTTAGAGGAGCTGACGTTCGGTGATAATGATATGCTGTCAGCTTTAGTAAGCGGGCTTGTTTCGGCGGATATGCTTATGATCTTTACAGATGTGAACGGGTTATATGACAAAAATCCTCAGAAAAATGCGGATGCAAAAAAATATTATTTTCTTCCTGAAGTTACGGAAGAAATTTCTTCTCTTGCAGGAGATGCTGGCTCAAAACTTGGGACTGGCGGTATGAAATCAAAAATCGATGCTGCAAAGACAGCACTTTCTCTTGGTGTGAGTGTATTTATCGGAACAGGACGTGGACAGGAAAAGTTTGTAGATGTTTTGAAGGGTAAGGGTGATGGAACGTATGTCGGTAATGCTCCTCAAAAAGAAATGAAGATGAACAAGCAATGGATTGCCTTGCATTCGCTTGTTAGCGGACAAATTGAAGTAGATGCTGGGGCAGCTACTGCCATCATTCAGCATGGTAAGAGTTTACTTCCAGCTGGTGTTACGAATGTATCAGGATTTTTCCAAGTGGGTGAAGTTGTAGAGGTTGTAACGCAACAAGGGCGCGTAATAGGAAAAGGACAATGCACATATAGTGCAGAGGAACTAAGAGATGTAAAAGGTATGCAAAGCCAAGATATTCAAGTAAGAGGCGAGAGACATAGTTATGAAGTCATCCATAGGGATCATTGGGTTTCACTTTAAAAAGGAGGAAATAAAAATGAATGAAGTGTTGGCAAAGGGGATAAAAGCAAAAGAGGTTGTTAGGGAACTTGTACTAAAATCTACAAATCAAAAAAACGAAGCACTTGCTGCAATTGCAAATCAATTAATAAGTGAAACAGCTTATATTTTAGAGGAAAATAAACGGGATATAGAAGAAGGTAAGGCAAAAGGGTTTTCTGATTCTCTCATTGATCGCCTTATGCTGAATGAACAGCGTATTGTTGATATGACAGAAGGGATTAAGCAGCTAATTGAATTACGTGATCCTGTAGGAGAATGTGTAAGTGCATGGGAAAGGCCAAATGGACTATCTATTCAGGAAATGCGCGTACCACTTGGTGTTGTTGGGATGATTTATGAGGCAAGACCGAATGTAACAGTGGATGCTGCTACAATTTGTTTGAAAACAGGAAACGCAGTCATATTACGTGGTAGTTCTTCTGCTATTCATTCTAATAAAGCGATCGTTGCCGTTATTCACAGGGCGCTCAAACAAACAAGCTTACCTCAAGAAAGCGTCCAGCTTATAGAAGATACAACGCGAGATAGCGCAAAGCAGTTGTTTACAATGAAGGATTATCTAGACGTTCTTATTCCAAGAGGTGGCAAACAATTAATCGATACTGTTGTGAGAGAAGCGTCTGTTCCAGTACTTGAAACAGGTGCGGGAAATTGTCATATTTTCATTGATGAAACAGCGGATAAACAAATGGCATTGGATATTATTGTAAATGCAAAAACGCAGCGTCCATCTGTATGTAATGCGATTGAAACGATTGTTCTTCATGAGAAGTGGGCAGAGAAATATGGTAGCGAGTTGTTTTCTTCTTTGAAGGGTAGAGGCGTGGAGCTACGTGGTGATCAAAAAGCATTTGCAATGGATTCTTCAATTGTACTTGCTTCAGAAGAAGACTGGGGGACAGAATTTTTATCTCTTACACTAGCAGTGAAAGTGGTTTCCACTGTTGAAGAAGCGATTCATCATATAAATACGTATGGATCTATGCATTCTGAAGCAATTATTACTGAAAACGAGGAAAACGTCAGCAAGTTTTTTACTTCTGTAGATGCCGCGGCACTTTATCATAATGCATCGACTCGTTTTACAGATGGATCCGAATTTGGATTCGGAGCGGAAATTGGTATCAGTACACAAAAGTTACACGTAAGAGGACCAATGGGGCTTCCAGCATTAACTTCTACAAAATATGTGATTCGTGGAAATGGACAAATTCGAAAATAATAATAAAAGACACTCAATTGGCCTGAGTGTCTTTTATTATAAAAATTATTTACCATACAAATAGCCCAACGAGCATAGCACTTAATAAAGAAACAGCCATCCCGCTAACAAGAAGCTTCCAAACATTTTTACCGATGACTGATGATTTTTCTCCGCCAAATAATGAATTGTAAGTTCCGTAAATCATACCTACTGTACTAAAGTTAGCAAAAGAAGCTAGAAATGTCGTTGCAACCGCAACCGTATGCGGTTGTAGCGACTTTAAGTTTGATTTTAAATCCATCATTGCAACAAATTCATTCGTCGTTATTTTGATCCCCATTAATTCAGCTACGTACATAGCATCACTGCCTGATAAACCGAGTAAAAATGCAAAAGGACTAAAGATAATGGAGAAGATTTTTTGAATTGTTAACCCCGTTACAAAAAAGCCTAAAATCCCATTTAAACATGCTGTTAAAGCTACATATCCAATTACCATGGCTAAAATAACGATAACCATATTCATCCCGACTAACATACTGTTTGAAATAGTAGAAAAGAAATCTTTTTTTTCATGTTTGGAAGGTGTGTAAACAACGTCTTCTTCTTTCGAAACTTCCACAGGATTTAATACATTGGCTAAAATTAATGCGTTAATACAGTTTAATGGGATTGCACTGAAAATATATGTTGCTGGAACCATTGATAAATAAGCACCAAGAATGGATCCGCTAACGCTACTCATACTCATAATTCCAAAAGTTAATAATCGATTTTCTTTTAAAACAGATAATTGATCACGAACAACCGCAAGTGCTTCGGTGTTTCCTAAAAACATCATTTGAATGGAAAAGAAACTTTCTAACTTTGGCAAACGAGAAATTTTTGAAATAACTGCACCTACTTTATCAATAATCCAAGTTAAGATTCCAAAATAAGAAAGAATATCAAAGAACGTGATAACAAAAATGATAGGAAGTAACGCGCTAAAGAAGAAATCAATGTGTGGACTGTCCATAGCGGAAGGAAATGCAAATCGAATTCCTTCATTCGCACATGCCAGTAGCCAACTGAAAAATGACGCAATTTTATTAATGATAATACTGCCTAGCTTTGTGCCCAACATAAACCACGTAATAAAAAGCTCCAATATGATGAGGATTACAATTGGTCTCCATTTTATATGTTTTTTATTAGGCGAACATAAGAAAACGATTAATATGACAACGAAAATCCCTAACATATTTAATATGAAATGCATGTCAACCACTCCTTGAGCTTTATTATTTGTATATAAAAAAGCTCTTATTCTTCTTAATTTAGAATGAATGTGGTTTAATTTATATTTTTGTAAATTCTAAAAGAATAGAAGGTAAAATTCGATAAAAATAGAATTTAATACATAGCAAACAAGGAGGGGATAAAAATGGAGGTCTATCACATAAAGAGTAAAAAGAGGGAAACATACAACGTTCAGGTGAAATATTCGATACTTTTCGAATGTGCACTTGGCATTGCAGCAATTACTCATAAAAGGTTAATTGATACACTTGAAAAGACTGAAAGTGAATGGGAAGGAATTAGACAATCATTAACAAATGAGATGAGAGAACACTTACAGTTTGTAGAAGAACATAATACGTGGAAAGCATTGCTTCAGTTGTTGTATGAAGAGGATTTTCAGGATTTATCGCAGTTTCATGCTAAAATCGATTCACTTTCAGAAGAAGATTTGAAGTATATATGTTTACCGTTTTTAGGAGAGAAGTATGAAGAGAAAAGACGTTTAGCTGCAACGGGAGTTGTATGTGCAATACACGAACTAAAGGAACTAACAGATGATCATCAGTTTTATTCTACTTATATTCGCTTTATATGTGATGTAGATGTACAAGTGCTGAAATCTCATTTAATTGCTGTTATGACAGGTTGGTATGAGAGTGTAATTAAGAAAGAGGAAGAAGAAATATTTTCTATATTAAAACGAGATTATGAAGCAAAAAATGAAATGAATAAAAAGATGAAGCCGGAAGAGTTTGTCGAATGGGCGACTGGCGGAGTGAACTATATGCCAGAGCCAAGTGTTCATCACGTACTTCTTATTCCGCAAATGACGTACAGACCGTGGAATATTGAAGCAGATATTGAAGATACGAAAGTATTTCATTATCCAGTTG
The DNA here is from genome assembly GCF_903970865.1 of Bacillus sp. ME78. NCBI lineage: Bacteria > Bacillati > Bacillota > Bacilli > Caryophanales > Bacillaceae > Bacillus > Bacillus sp. ME78. The sequence continues at coordinate 16,970 of NZ_CAJCKK010000042.1, read as the reverse complement.
CGAATGAAAGCATTCATCCCGAAGATCCGTATGAGCCGAATTATTTTTTAGTTCAAAAACATAAGGCTCTTGGGGATGAAGCGAGATTGCGAATTGTAAAAATGTTGTTTGAAAAAGAACGTACTTTACAGGAAATAACGGAAAGATTGCAGCTTGGAAAATCGACAGTACACCATCATTTGAAATTGTTACGTGCAGCGAAGTTAGTTGATATACATGACGGAAAGTATGTATTAAGGAAGAAAGCAGTGCAGTCGTTAGCAAAAGAATTAGAAGCGTTTTTGAATAGATAATATGCAACAAGAATGTACATAAAGGGAGGAATTTAAGAGAAAAGTTGGTGAGCTATAGTGAAGAGTGTATTGAAAAATCGTTCTTTCTTTTTTATGTGGATTGGTAGTGCAATCTCAGAATTAGGAGGGGCTTTCGGAACGTTATGTAATTCAATTCTAGTATATGAATTAACAGGATCGGAAATGGCTTTAAGTAGTATGTGGCTATTATATTTCATCCCATCACTCATATTGCAATTAATAAGTGGCCCATTTATTGATAAATGGAGCCGGAAGTGGATTATGATTTGTTCACAATGGATACGAGCGTCCGTATTCTTATTACCTTTGGTGATGCTAGTTACAGGTAGTATAGAAGTTTGGCACATTTATGTTGTTCAAATTGTAGTAGGACTTATTACACCACTTTATACACCTGCAAGTCAAGCAATTACACCGAGCATTGTAGGGAAAGAACAACTTCAAGATGCAAATGCGTACATTGATGGAATGACTCGCCTTATGATGTTTCTTGCGCCAGTATTAGGCGGAGTAGTCATTCATTTGATTGGAACAGAACTTACATTATCTTTCGTATGTATTTGTCTATTTGTTAGTGGTGCTTTCTTATTTTATATAAAAGAAAATAGAACGTCGCAACCTATTCGGAAAACGTGGCTAGAACAATTTCTTCACGGTTTTACATATTTTTTCACAAAACCAATCATCGTTTGGCTCGGTATATTTCTTACTTTCGTGCAATTTGGAGTTGGGGTAACGATGGTCACAAATCTTCCTTATATAAAAGACGAGCTATCAGCGGGATATGCGGAATATGGTTATTTTATGGCCGGATTCCCACTTGGCTATGTAGTTGGATCTATACTAGTCGGAAAAGTAACATATAAAAGCCGGCGTATACTTATGCTCGGAGGATTGTTTATAGGGGGACTCACATACATTTCATTAGGATTCAATCATAGTATTATCATTGCAATAATAATTGAAGTAATAGCAGGGATTTGTATTGCATTTTTCAATGTTCATAACACGACAATATGCCAACAAACCGTCCCAAATAATATGATAGGACAAGTATTTTCAGTGCGTTTATTTTTTATACGATCCGCTATGCCATTAGGTGTGTTAGTAGGGGGAATATTGAGTGAAATGTGGGGAGTAAGAGCGCTATATGTAATCATCGGTGCAATTATATGTGTTACATCTTTAATAGGGATGTTACTTCCATATTTCAAATTTTTAGATGAGGCGATAGAAAAGAAATCAGCATAATTCAAAAAATTAAAACTTTACAATTGAAAATAATTATCATAATCAATTATAATAGAAGAATACTAGTATTCGTATAACAAAGAGGGAGTGGGATATATGTTTATCGAAACGAAAACATTTACAGTAAAAGAAGGTACATCAAATATAGTTGTAGAACGTTTCACTGGAGAAGGTATTATTGAAAAATTTGAAGGCTTCATCGATTTAAGTGTTCTTGTGAAAAAAGTAAGACGCGGCGACGAAGAAGTTGTCGTAATGATTCGCTGGGAATCTGAAGAAGCATGGAAAAACTGGGAAACAAGTGAAGAACATTTAGCTGGACATAGAGCAGGCCGTGGTAAACCAAAACCAGATCATATTATTAATGTGGATCATGCAGTTTATTATGTAAAATCATCGAAAGCGGCTTATCAGCAGTCGTAATATATAAGTAGAGGATACATGTTGTAGAAGCAAACATGTATCCTCTTTTTTTATTACTGGGGGGATGTAAATGATAGAAAATCTTTCATTCATTTAAAAAACGTTCTAGGCTATAGAAAAAAATATTAGACTTATAAAGCATAGTCTTAGATGGAACGCTTGAATAGCTTGCCTTACATATTTAAGTGTTATGAAAATGAGTCTATATACCTTCTGTTTAAAAGGAGATGAGTACATGAAGCTGAATCATTTAAATTTATGTGTTGATGATTTATCGGAAGCGAGACATTTCTTTGAAACATTTTTTGATTTTCAATTTTTGGAGCAAAAAGGGAAAGCACTTGTAGTTATGAGTGATGAGAGTGGATTTATACTTGTGCTAAGTGATCCAAAAGCATTTAAAGGGAATAAGGAAGTTACGTATCCGGAAGCTTTTCATATTGGTTTTTTAGTGGATACTTCAAATGAAGTTGATCAAGCGTATAATCGTTTAGTAGCAGGCGGCATTGAAATAGATAAGGAACCTTATTCGATGCGAGGTAGTAGTTATGGTTTTTATTTTACAGTATTTAATGGCTTATTAATTGAAGTGTCTTGTCTTGATTATAGAGAAGGTAAGAAAGTTTCAAAGCTTAATAGTAATCACCAAGAGTAATCATTTGAAGGTGTATATTTAGCCCCTTATCCAGTTTGGAAAGGGGCTTGTTTATTTTATTACCTTATTTATCTTACTATTTGTGGATTGATTAAAGTCTCACCTTATTTGTCTATCTGAATTTCAAATTCAATCACAGCTTGATCTTTCCTAAACGGCATACTGAGTTCTTTAAATCGAAAGCTTATTCCAGACAAATTATCAGGAAGGACAGGAGATATAACGAATTGATGATTCATATGTCCATCGGTGCCGCCACCACCTTCTGACCAGCAATCGTATGTATCATCTATTGATAATTGGAAGAAACTATGAGGCTTATTTTCAATAAAAGCTTCATCCGTGGAATCCCAATCGCTATATAAATAAACTACACTAGCATTTGCATATTGCCGAATAAAAGTTACAGTATACATGACGCCATTATGTTCATAAGTTTAAAAAACAGGTACATGTTTTTTAAACTCAGTTGGTTCAACGCGAGGTTTAAATTCTTCTTCATCCATCATGGAAGAGAATAATGAGTTTAGATAGTCTGGATAGAATTCGTATTGCTTAGCCCATTTATAAATCGCTTCATCATGTGGAAAACCTGGGTCATCACCTGAAAGTTCTTTTCGTTCTTTTAATAGGGCGCAAATTTTTTCATCAATAGAGTATAAGCGTTCATCGTAATGATTGGTAGGACGTTCGAAAGTCATTCTTCGCATAATCATTCCTCCTTTACTTTATTTTAACAAAAAAGACAGACTAATAAATAGTCTGTCTTTTCACATTAATTCTTCACATCATCATAAAGTTCAAGTGCCTCTTTCACATTCAATCCATTTTTCACAATGCCATGTATTGCTTGAATCATCGCAGCTGGGTGCTCGGATTGCCATATGTTTCGGCCCATGTCTACTCCGATAGCGCCTTCTTGCAATGCATTGTACGTAATGTTTAATGCGTCTTCAATTGAATCTAGTTTTGGGCCGCCCGCGATGACGACTGGGGCAGGGCATGTGCTCGTTATTTTTTCGAATCCTTCGCAGTAATACGTTTTAATAATATCAGCACCCATTTCAACACATACGCGGGAAGCAAGTGCTAGAAAGCGAGCTTCACGTTTTTGTAATTCCTTTGCGACTGCGGTAATGCCGAGTACTGGTAGGCCGTAATCATGAGCTTCAGAAACTACATTTGCGAGATTTGTAACAGTTTGTGTTTCATAGTCTGATCCGACAAAAACAGAAACGCCAACGCCAATTGCGTTTTGCTTCACTGCTTCCTTCACAGGTGTAACAATTGTTTCATTCGCTAAATCTTTACCGACGACAGTAGCGCCACCGGATACACGCATAACCATCGGTGTGCTGCAGTTTTCAGGAATGCAGGAGCTAAGTACACCGCGTGTTAAAAAGAGGGAGTCTGTATAAGGAAGTAAGTTTTTAACTGTTTCAAGTGGTTGTTCTAGCCCGTGAATTGGCCCTAAAAAGTAGCCGTGATCTATTGCTAACATAACCGCTCTACCATCAGGTAAAATTGTATTTAATCGATTTTTAAATCCCCAAGTCATTCAAAATCACTCCTTCGTTAATGTTGGATTTTCCGTTTGTACCGTATCTTTATTTGGTAAATGTGGTGACTTTATAAAAACAGCTTTAAAAGGTTTGTCAGAATGGTTAATCAGATAGTGAGATTCATGAGGGCGAACTTGCAGGACATCACCTTGTTTAATCGGAACTCTTTCGTTATTTACATAGAAGTCTATTTCACCTTCTAACGCATAAAAAACTTCTTCACACGTTGTATGGTAATGATTTTGAAATTCTTGCCCAGGCTGAATGACAACAAGACCAAGATCAATATTCGGGCCTTGTATTAAATATTTCGGCCCGTTATCACCGAAGCGATAGGAGAAATCATTTTCATTCGCTTTTAACATACAGTTCACTCCTTTATGTAAATGAGTTACAGTGCACCAGGTGCAATCCACATATGTGTTGTAAGTCCTTTATCAGCTAAAGCGAGCTGACTGCTATACACGGTTTTCCATGTTTCATAGAATTCTTTGTATAGCTCGTGATTTTCAGTGATTGGTTCAAATGTATTTTCCCACTGTACAAATTGTTCGGCAGTCTCTTCCATAGATGAATATATGCCAGCGCCAACTCCAGCAGCAATTGCAGTTCCTAAAGCAGCTGCTTCTTTCACAACTGGTACTTTTACAGGAATGCCGAGTACGTCTGATAGAATTTGTGGCCATAGTTTCCCTTTAGCGGCACCGCCAGCAAAAACAACTTCAGAAGGGAATGTACCAGTAAGATTTTCAATTAGTTTTAAGTTTCCAAGTGTAACGAAGGCCGCATTTTCTTCAATAGCACGGAACATTTCTTTTTTTCCGCATTTGTCAGCGTCTAAACTTAAATTTAAGAATGAAGGTGCGGCATGACGCCAAGAAATGTAGTTCATAACGTTTGAAAAAGTAGGGATAATACCATATGAACCGACAGGTACGTCTTTCGCTTGTTCTTCTAATAATTCATAAGCGTCTACACCGAGTTTTTCAGCGAACTTTTTTTCTTCTTGGCAAAAAGCGTCTCGAAACCAACGCATAACGAGGCCAGGGAAAAAGGCAATCGTTTCATATTGCCAAAGGTTCGGAACGACGTGACAATTTACTCGAATTGCAGCATTTGGATCCGTTGTTGACTCTGTAATATTCACTTCCTGTTGCCAAAAGCTGCCGCCGCATATTAAAGTTTGATTTAGCTTTACGACTCCAGTCCCGAGTGCTGCCATTTGAGCATCACCGCCACCAGCGACGACAGGAATCCCTTCAAGTAAACCAGTTAGTGCTGCACACTCTTTTGTAACATTACCAATTACAGTGCCAGCTTCATTTACTTTTGGTGAAAATGGCAACGTTATACCACATTCTTTAGCGACTTCGTTATCCCAATTTCTATTTTGTAAATCAAAGATTCCGGACGTACAACCGTTGGAAGGATCGATTTGCAGTACGCCGCTTAATTTATACAAAATCCAATCATTTAACATCGAAAAGGATTGAATATTGTTGTAGATGTCTAGTTCATGTTTTTTAACCCAAAGTAGACGTGGTAAAGCACCTAATGAAAAAGTTTGCCCAGATTTTCTGTATAAATCTTCTTCAAGATGTGAGCGGATTTCTTTTAGCTCACTAACTTCAGCGGATGCACGGCCATCAACATTTGCACATGCCCATATTTCTTGCCCATTTTTATCATATAAAACAAAACCTTCTCGCATACTTGTAGCGCTAATAGCTTGAATAGAAGAGGGAAGTATATTACTTTTTTGCAGAACTTCTTTCGTACACTGTTGTACAAGTTGCCAGTTTTCTTCTACATCAAAATTCATAGAACCGGGGTAACGAGGATCAGTTTTATGAACCCATTCTTTTTGACTTACTGCAATTTGATTGCCATGTAAATCAAAGAGAACAGCTCGAATGCTTCCTGTACCAGCATCGAAAGCTAATAAAGTAGACATTAAGAATCACCTTCCTTTCTTAATAAGGAGAGCGCAGTTTCTTCATCAGTAATTAATGTATGAATAAATTTCCCTTTTAAAGCCCCATAAATGGCATCTATCTTTTGAGTACCTCCAGCCACACCAATGACATGCTTCATGCTGCGAAGAATCGTAAGTGGTGTGCCAATTAGACGATTATGATGCGAGAGCTCTAATAAATCACCATTCGTATTATAAAACTGTCCTAAAATATCGCCCGCCCCATTTTGACTTCGAATATATGTCATTTCACGTAGCGTTAATTTTTCTTCTTTTACAATCGTAGCGTCTTGAGATAACCCGCCAATACCGACAACTGCCGTATGTGCAAGTGAAGCGACATGAAGCATATCTTTCACACTTGGTTCTGATAAAATACTTTGTGCCATTTCAGTAGAAGATGCTAGAAAAGGAGTAGGAATAATATGAAGATCACCTTGCATGTAATGTAAATAATTTTGTTTTCTTGGAAGATAGTGGTTTACTCCGCCTGTTAGCGTTACGAATGAAAGATTAATAGAACTTTCAAAATGAATGTTTTCTAGCATTTTACTTATTGTTTCACCCCAGCCGATGCCGAGTAAATCACCTTGTTGGAGATGAGTCTCTAAATATTGTGCAGCGGCTTTTCCGAGAGAAGTAGCATAATTGTCTATTGGAGTAGGGATAATAAAGGCATCTTTCAAGTGGAACTTTTTCATTAAGTCACGTTCAATGCTCAAGCAATGAAAACCGGTCCCTTTTACGTGAAATGTAACGATACCTTCACTGCGTGCCTTACCTAATAACCGGACGACTTTATTTCTTGAAATATGAAGGAGTGAAGCAATCTCTTGTTGTGTTAATTGATCTTTATAATAGTACCAAGCTACTTTAGTTAATAAATTTTCTTCAAAGTTCAGCTGTGACATACTCTTCATCCCTTTCAACAATTGACCAATGCTTAAACATATGTGTCACATATTTTGTTTATTCCAGTTGAAACGATTAATAGTACATTGAAAAAAGTGTTCTAGATATAAAAAAAGGAATATACAATGCTACAAAACAAGTAGAACAAATAATCATTTTCTCAAAAAATGTTCTGGATAAAGGCAGGTGACATCATGTGGAGAACGTACCTTTATTACAAATAAAGAAAATGAGTAAGGCGTTTTTAAATCAACTTGTATTAAAAGAAGTGAACTTACAAGTAGAGCGTGGAGATATATACGCTTTAGTGGGGGGGAATGGCGCCGGGAAATCAACATTAATGAAAATATTAATGGGGTTATATTCGTATGATGATGGAGAGATGTATGTAAAAGGAATGAAGCAACAGTTTTCAAATCCGTCAGAAGCACATAGAAAAGGTATTTATTTAATACCGCAAGAACCACTCATTTTTCCGCATATGACTATTGAAGAAAATATATGTATCGGGTTAAAAGAAAAGAAAAAGAAACTAAGAGTACAGATTCAGCAATTGATTAACAGTCTAGGGTGGGATATTGACCTTTATGAGTTAGGAGCATCATTATCAATTGCGCAGCAACAGTTAGTAGAAATCGTTAGAGGATTAATAAGAGAAGCTGAGATTCTTATTCTAGATGAGCCAACATCGACATTAACAACACACGAAATTAAGAGTCTTTTTGTGTTGATGAAAAGTTTACAAGAAAAAGGAATTGGGATGATTTATATTACGCATCGTTTTCCAGAAATCTTTGAAATTGCCAACAAAGTAGCAATACTACGTGATGGAATGGTTGTAAGCCAAGGTGATGTATGTGACTATACATATGACATGCTGATGGAGGGACTATTGCCAAAAGGATATAAACAGAAAGAGAAAATAGAAGTAGTTCAAGAGACAGCAAAGACGAAAAAAATATTAGAAGTGGTTGATATAAATGGTCACGCATTCGAAAATATATCATTCACTGTACATGCGGGTGAGGTTGTAGGTGTTGCTGGCATTATAGGATCTGGCAGAACGGAATTAGCGGAAGCGATATTCGGATTGAAAGCTATAAAATCAGGTTCTATTTTATTAGAAGGAAAATCAATTGATACATGTTCTTTGCATAAAAGACTAAGTGAAGGGCTCGTTTATGTGCCGGAAGATAGGGCGAGAAATGGAATTTTCTCAATTGTATCTGTCAAAGAAAATGTTACTGCAGCATGTTTACAGCACAATAATCGCTTTTTTATTAACCGAGAAAAAGAAAGCGCTTTAGTGAAGTCATTTATAGAAAAGTTCCAAATTGTTGTATCAAGTATGAATGAAGAACTTACATCTTTATCGGGAGGTAATCAGCAAAAAGTCGTACTTGCGAAATATCTCGCGTGTAATCCAAAAATCATTATTCTTGATGAACCAACTCGCGGAATTGATGCAAAAGCGAGGCTTGAAGTGTATGAGACGATAGAAAAAATGAAAAGGGAAGGACTCGCCATATTATTAATTTCTTCAGATGTTGAGGAAATTGTCCAATTAGCTAACCGTGTATACGTCATGCGAAATGGTCAATTTGTTTCTCATTTGGAGAAAGAACAAATAAGTGTAGAAGAAGTTACACGTCTTGCATACGGAGGTGTAATGGAATGAAACGTATGTATAAAGTGCACGAAACGTCTATCATACTGTTACTACTAATTTATATAGCCATTGTTGGGATAATAAATCCTAGTTTTGTTCAGTTTAACTCGTTATCTTTACTGATGAAATCAAGCGTTATTTTAGTCGTGCTAGCAATCGGTCAATCGTTCGTCTTATTTACGAAAAATATAGATGTATCAGTTGGTTCAAGCATGGGGTTAAGTGCAGCAGTTTGCGGAATGATGTTAACGAATGGGGACAGTGCATTCTTGTCGATATTTGTAGCTATTATACTTGGGGCCATTATCGGTTTCGTAAATGGTATTGGAGTTGCGAAGTTTCGGGTACCAGCCATTATTATGACATTAGGCATGTTAGGAATTATTAGAGGTGCAATGTTAATTTTCACAGGCGGGAAGTGGATTGAAGATATTCCAAACGATTTTAAGCAGCTGTCATCTATCATCATTCTTGGTTTACCTATAACTGTATGGTTCGTTTTTATTATTTTACTACTACTATACTTCTTTTTAAGAAAAGTGCCATTGGGAAGATACTTTTATGCGGTAGGTGATAATGAAGATGGCGCGAGGCTTATTGGTATACCTGTTAATAAAGTGAAGATATATGCGTTTATGATTTCAGGCATAAGCGCTGCGCTCGCTGGTTGCATATTTGTTATGAATATCGGGTTCGTCCCAAATCAAACAGGTACAGGATTAGAATTACAAGTAATCGCAGCCGCTGTACTAGGAGGAATTCATTTAAAAGGAGGAACAGGATCTTTATTTGGAGCTGCATTAGGAGCGTTATTTTTAGAAACAATAAGCAGCTCACTCGTCTTTTTAAAAATACCAGCATTTTGGAATAATGCCATTTCAGGTTTTTTATTATTACTTATCATCATATTAGATAGTGTTATGAAAAAGTGGAAGGCAAAAAGGAGGATGAATCTATGAAGTATTTATATAGATGGGAAGGGGTTCTAATTGTATTACTTCTTATAGAATTCATCCTTTTTAGTTTTATAAATAGTGATTTCTTAAATATTAGTAATCTCCTTTTTAGTACAAATGATTTCCTATTTATCGCAATTGCGGCGATACCAATGACTTTCGTTATTGTAACAGGAGGAATTGATGTATCGGTCGGATCAATAATGGGGCTCACTTCGATCTTGATTGGTGTACTTTGGATGAACGGAATACCTATTTTGTTTGCTGTCATAATCGCCCTAATAATTAGTTGTTTAGCAGGCGCTTTAAACGGACTCATTATAAAAATGACAGATGTAGAACCACTCGTCGTTACACTCGGAACGATGTTTTTATACGGAGGAATTGCACTCGTCATTTCAGGAGGAGCAGGTGCTTCTGGATATGAAGGGATAAGCGGTTTACCTGATACTTATGTACAACTAGCAAATGGTAGTTTTATAGGAATACCCAATTTATTATGGTTACTTATTTCATTAACAATTGTATACACAATTTTGTTTCACCGAACGATATATGGACGCTACGTAAAATTAACAGGTGCGAATGAAAATACAGCAAAATACACCGGGATTAAAACGAAAAAAGTAGTCATTATCGCTTACATACTTTCTGGGTTAGGAGGTGGATTAGGAGGTGCTTTCTTAACCGCATATTTTGGTTCCGCACGTGCTGATATGGGAAATGAAACAATTTTACCAATCATTACAGCAGTCGTATTAGGAGGGACACTTATTACAGGTGGAAAAGGAAGTATTTTCGGTACTGTACTTGCAAGTATTTTTATAGGCCTTATGCAATATGGCCTACAAATGACAGGCTTAACAAATGAACAATCAAATGTCGTAATAGGTATTATCCTTATTCTTTCAGTTATTATGAGACATTTCAAATTACATCAATTCATACCGGAGAAAAGAAAGAATTTGCATAAGGGGGAAATGTCATGAAGAGAAAACTAGGGATTGTATTGATTGTATGCATTTGTTTAATCGGTTTAATTGCGTGTTCTAGCCAAACGGCAGATAAGAAAAAGGCTGATGATGTGAAATTTGCATTTATCCCGAAATTAACTGGAGTTGGCTTCTTTACATCGGGCGGTGAAGGAGCAAAGGAGATGGGAGATAAGCTAGGCGTACAAGTGAAATATGATGGGCCGTCTGAAGCGAGTGTATCAGGGCAAGTAAAGTATATAAATAATTTTATTAACCAAAATTATGATGCACTTATGGTTTCCTCTACATCAGTTGATGGTTTATCGCAATCATTGCAACGTGCTAAGAAAAAAGGAATGACTGTCTTAACGTGGGATTCTGATGTGAATCCCAAAGACCGTTCTTTTTATATAAGTCAAGGGACACCAGACCAACTTGCTAACTTATTAATTGAAATGACTTCCAAGCAAATTGGAGATAAAGGGAAAGTAGCGTTCTTTTATTCTAGTCCAACAGTAACGGATCAAAACCAATGGGTAACGAAAGCGAAAGAAATTATTAAAAAGAAATATCCGAGCTGGGAAATTGTAACGACGCAGTACGGTGAAAATAATGCACAAAAATCTTTATCCGTAGGGGAGAACATATTAAAAACGTATCCAGATATTAACGCAGTTATTTGTCCAGATGCAACAGCACTCCCAGCCATGGCGCAAGCAGCTGAAAACTTAAAAATGGATAAAAAAGTAGTGGTAACTGGATTTTCTACACCGAACGTTATGCGTGATTATGTAAAACGAGGAACAGTACAACAATTCGGATTATGGGATGTCAAACAGCAAGGTGCGTTGGCAACTTATGTAGCAAATGAGATTGTTGTAAAAGGAAAGAAGTTAAAAGTAGGGGATAGCTTTGAAGTAAAAGGAATCGGAAAAGTGAAAGTAGAGCCAAACTCCATTCAAGGATATGATTATGAGGCAGAAGGAAACGGAATTATCGTATTGCCAGAACGAGTTGTATTTACGAAAGATAATATTGATAAGTATAATTTTTAGTAGACAAAAAAAACGTCCGAATATATCGGACGTTTTTTTTATTTCTTCATTAATTATGAACAGTTTCTTTTTCGTTTAATCCAAGTGTACGACCAGTCGAAGTGTGAAGATCTTGGAACAATCTTGGATTTTCAGTTAGTGAAATGCCATATGAAGGAATCATTTCTTTTATTTTTTCTTCCCATTCTACCATGCGGCTTGGGAAACATTTTTCTAATACTTCAAGCATGACGTGAACAGCAGTAGAAGCACCTGGTGATGCACCTAGTAATGCGGCGATTGAGCCGTCAGCTGCACTTACTACTTCTGTACCAAATTGAAGTGTTCCTTTACCGCCAGCATCAGTATCTTTAATTACTTGTACACGTTGTCCAGCAACTACAATATCCCAATCTTCACTTTTCGCGTTCGGAATGAATTCGCGTAATTCTTCCATACGTTTTTCGTGCGATAACATAACTTGCTGAATTAAGTATTTTGTAAGTCCCATTTCTTTTACACCAGCAGCTAACATCGTTAAGACGTTATTCGGTTTTACAGAACCGATTAAGTCAAGGTTTGAGCCAGTTTTTAAGAATTTAGGTGAGAAGCCTGCGAATGGTCCAAACAGTAAAGCTTTTTTATTGTCTATATATCTCGTATCTAGATGAGGTACAGACATTGGCGGAGCGCCAACTTTAGCTTTACCGTATACTTTCGCATGATGTTGCTCTACAACTTTTTGGTTTTTACATACCATAAATAGTCCACTTACCGGGAATCCTCCGATATGCTTTGATTCAGGGATACCAGTCTTTTGAAGTAGAGGTAGACTACCGCCACCACCGCCAATAAAGACGAATTTAGCAGTATGATGCTCAATTTTACCACTATTCATATCGTGTACTTTTACTTCCCACAAACCATTTTTCGTGCGCTTAATATTTTCGACACTATGCTTGTAGTTTAGCTCGACATTTTTTGTTTTTAAGTAATCAAACAACATACGTGTTAATGCACCGAAGTTAACATCTGTTCCAGAGTCAATCTTCGTTGCCGCCATCGGTTCATTAGATGTGCGGCCTTCCATAATGAGTGGAAGCCATTTTTTTAATGTTTCAGGAGCATCAGAAAATTCCATTCCTTGAAACAGTGGATTTTTTGAAAGCGCTTCAAAACGGTTTTTTAGAAATTCAACATTTTTTTCCCCTTGTACTAAACTCATATGAGGTAGTGGCATAATAAAATCTTGTGGATTACGAATTAATTTGCTCTTTACAAGATATGCCCAAAATTGTCTTGAAAGCTGGAATTGCTCATTCACTTTTACAGCCTTACTAATATCTATAGATCCGTCAGATTTTTCGGAAGTATAGTTCAGTTCGCATAGCGCAGAATGCCCTGTACCTGCATTATTCCATTCGTTAGAGCTTTCTTCCCCGGCACTTGCGAGTTTTTCAAAAACTTTAATTTCCCATTCTGGTGCTAATTCTTTTAGTAATGAGCCTAACGTTGCACTCATAATTCCTGCACCAATTAAGATAACGTCTGTTTTTTGCTGCATGTTGCTCATGATAATCTCTCCATCCCCTATATTGGCAAAAAAGTGTAGGTGTTTTCTATGTCTAAGCCGTAAAAGAGAAACACCGCCTAGGCCCCACCTAGGTGTATACCTTTTTTGTCTCAATTATATAACCATCTCATACTCTATTATAATAATTAATAGACTAAAATATCTAGTGTTATCTGATAATTTTAAACTATTTAACGTTTTATTCGCTAAAAATCTTATTTAACAAGCTCTTTTAAGGTGATAAATAGAAAAAAATTACAGTTTGAAATTATCTCGAAAAAGCTTACGTATCCTTAAGTGACTAAATCGAGTACCTTTTTATGGGATTATTCTTTCTGTAATGGTAAGATTATTCTGAAAAATAAAAAGGAGGGACTCTAATGTGTACAAAAGAACAAATTTCAAACTTATTTCGAAACTTTTCAATAAAGGAATGTAAAGGGTCAAGTGATTTATATGAATATTTATCAATGAAAATTGCTGAAGATGAGGAAGTACTTACACTATCGTCCTCTGCTCAGGTAGGTCAACCAGTCCCAAACTTACTATTAGGTGCAGTACATTATTTATTATTAACAGGGAAAGAACATTATTTAAAAACGTATTATAGTAGTTTAGTTGAAAATGCCGATACAAATTTAGATAAAGCTTTTGATCATTTTAAAGATTTCTGTAAAGAGTACCGAGAAGAAATCATTACATTGTTACAAACGAAGCTCGTTCAAACGAATGAAGTAAGACGGTGTGCATACTTATACCCAAGTTTCTGCTACATATTTAACAAAGTGAAGAAGCCGTTAGCGTTAATTGAAATTGGGACAAGTTCTGGGTTGCAACTGTTCTGGGACCAATATAGTTATTCGTACGGGACGGATGAAATGTACGGAAATATAAATTCAAATGTGCATGTAACTTCTGAAATAAGAGGGGAGAATGTACCGCATTTTCTAAAAGAAAGCCCATCTGTCGTAGAAAGAATCGGACTGGACTTACATGTGAATGATTTACATAATGAGGAAGATTATTTATGGTTACGTGCTTTAATTTGGCCAGAACATAAAGAAAGGCTTGAGATGTTTGATCAAGCTGCATCTTTAGTGAAAAATGAATCTGTCCAATTCATAGAAGGAGACGGTGTAGAGCTATTATCATCTATTATTGAACAAATAAGTGAAGAAGCTGTTATTTGTATTTTCCATACACACGTCGCAAATCAAATACCAGAACAAGTAAAACATAAGTTAGAAAAACAAATACAAGAAATTGGCGCAAAACGTGATGTATTCCACCTTTATAACAACATGTGGGATCGTGACCTTCATATTGATTATTATATTAACGGAAACGAATATCGTGAAACGGTTGGAGAAACAGAAGGGCATGGGAAATGGTTTAGCTGGAAGATTGGAAATGAGACGCCTATTTAGATTAATAGGGGCGCCCTCACTTGTAAAAGGTGGGGCCATAGGCTCAATCATGGACTAAATGGTTAAGGAAATAAATTTATTAGTAACATACAAAAAATGCTTCGGAGAAATCCTAAGCATTTTTTGAATTACATTTAAACCCCATAATGGATCATGTACTTCTGTTCTGCTGCGGCTTGTACAATTTTTGAAGCTAACTCATTCAGCTCATCATATTTTCTGAAGAACTTTGAAGATGTAACTGTTTCATAGAAAATTGCTAATGATTCAGGCGGGATAATTGTAATACCGTAATGAGCTAAACCGTGTTCTTGATTTTTGACTGTATGAAAGTAGGTTTTCATAATTGATAAATTTCGATTTAAGCTACTGATAATATCATCATCAACAGAAATACAATGATATTTCTCTGGTGTATAATCTTCGTAATTTTTTTGAGAAGTAAAATCGTCAATTATTCCAAAATCATGGACACATGCCATCATTATCATCCTTTCAGCTTTAATAAAGTGAGTTCTATTAAAGTAAAATGGTCATTCGTTTAAGTGTAATAGAAATAGTTATGTAGTTCATAAAATATCTTCGGTTCTTCTTCGTGAAGACAGTTTATTTATCGATAAACTCATCGGGAGCCCAAGTAGCGATTTCATTCCCAGGTGCAGCGACTACAAGCCATTGCTCACATAGAACACCAGATTGCCAACATTCATAATAATCATGAAAACCATTTACAAAAATAATTTGTCCACTCTCTAATGTAATAATTAAATGAGGGCTTTCTAAGCCGAGTCGTATATCGGTAACTTTTTGTCTTCTTATCTTAAATATTCTTTCATATTCTTCTTCCTCAGAATAAACTTCAAATTCATCTTCATTTAATGGGTATCTTTTTTGAGGTTTATTAAATAAACACCATTTGGATTCGATATTGATATATAATTGTCCGTCATAATCAACTGAGTCGTGAAAGTTTGTGAAATGAATCTTTATAGCGGCTGGAGAAATACCAAATTGTAATCCATCAACTTGTGATCCGATGAATAGATTTTCCAACACTTTTTCAGCGTAAATTTTATCCTCTTGATTCATTCTTGAAATCCTCCTTTTCTTAAAAATATACCTTATATTTTTATTGTAATAAATAAATTTTCATGTAAAATGAACCTTTTGTGAAAAACGAGCGAATATAGTGTGAAAGATTACGAGAGGGGAACGAAACTTTGGATGAAGTACAATTAAAAGAATGGCTATATAAAAGAAAGTATGTTGCCCAAAAAAGAGTTTGAGAAAGTGTTACTTTGGATTGTTGAATAGATATTTAGTAAAAAAAGTAACTAATAATTATATTATGTAAACTTAGTTTATAAAACACCCATTTAAAAATGGATGTTTTATATTTTGATATATTAGGTGGAATATATAGTTTAAAAAAGCGGAATACTTTGCGGAAAGTTAAAGACATTTTTCGGATCATATTTTGCTTTTACTTCCATTAATCGGTCAAAGTTGCAACTGAAGTATGCATCTGGCCAATTTTTAATGGATAGGTCAGGAGTATTAACATAGACACCTTTTGTAAATGGAAGCATTGCCAAACGGAAGTCTTCAACCCATCGAATACTTCCGCCAGCACCTTCTGGTTGCTCCCAAGTAGCGAATATTGACATGTTTGATAGTGCTTTTCGGTAAAAGTAAGCAGTCGCCTCATTTGGCACCTCAGCAACAGCACCGCCTAATCCGTGGAAAAATACGGAGGTGGTGGAAAAGGGAGGTGCATTATTAATAAAGTGATCGATAATGGATAGTCCTTCTTCTGGTAATAGTTCATATACATATGGACCAACACTTTTAAATGGTAAAGGTGTTGCAGGTTGCTTCTCAGCTATTTTCGCTGCTGCTTCTGCCCATGGTATTTCTTCGATAGTTACTTGCAGTGGTGAACCGGCTTCTAGTAATGGCTGTAGTAGCGACTGCAATTCTTGTACAGAACCGAGAAATACACCTTGCATTAATAATGATGGTTCTAATCCTGCAGACATAAAAAGAGTAGTTGTAAGTCGTTTATTAGCGCAAGGTAGCGTATATTCTTGCCAAGAGGTTAATACAGGTTTTAAATCTGATATCCCCCAGCTTATTTCTGCAAATCCTACCGTATTAATTTTATGTGTTCGAAACTTAAACGAAGTACATATTCCAAAGTTACCACCACCAGCACCGCGCGAAGCCCAATAGAGATCGGAGTTAC
>NZ_CAJCKK010000041.1:0-33891 GCF_903970865.1 Bacillus sp. ME78 | reverse complement strand
ATTACTTCCACTTCTTCTGATTCTTCTGTTTCTGCAATCACTTCTACTTCTTCTGTTTCTGCGATTACTTCCACTTCTTCTGATTCTTCTGTTTCTGCAATTACTTCTACTTCTTCTAGCTCTTCTGTTTCTGCAATTACTTCTACTTCTTCTGACTCTTCCGTTTCTGCAATTACTTCTACTTCTTCTAGCTCTTCTGTTTCCGCAATTACTTCCACTTCTTCTGACTCTTCTGCTTCTGCGATTACTTCTACTTCTTCTGACTCTTCCGTTTCTGCAATTACTTCCACTTCTTCTAGCTCTTCTGGTATTTCCACAATGATTGTTTCTTCAAGTTTTTCTTCTGCTTTGACAATCACTGATTCTTCTGGAGCTTGCTTTTCTACTTCAATAGTAGGTTGTTTTATTTCTGTATTACGTTTAATTTCTTCTGATAATATTGTATCCTCATGCTCTACTTTAGAAGCCACTAATTCTCCTTGTAGATTGTTTTCGTTTAACACCACTACATCTTTTTCTAGCTTAGCACTTTCCATCTGCTCAGCTACTGTTTTATGAAGTAATTCATCCGCTGAAACTTCCTGCGGTGTACTCATTTCTTTAATCACTTCTTTTTCTTCTACTAAAGGCACTTGGCGTTCAATTTCATAACCGTTTTTCTCTAGCCATTGATCAACAACTGATTTTTCTTCTTTTTTGCCCTGTTGGCCTTTCTGTTCAACTACTTCACCTGGAGCAGAAGACGTTGCTTGTCCTTCTGAGAAATCAGATAATTTATATCCTTTTTTCTCTAACCATGCATCAACAACTGCTTTTCCCTCTACAGATATTTCAAGATCTTCTCTTTCTTTTACTTCCTCCTGCTTTTCAACCTTTTTCTCTACTGAAGGACGATTATATCCATAAATTGGCGAAATCATTTCTGTTGGACGAAATGGTCTACGGTTACTCTCTTGCGAAGGTGCAGATGCCTTTTTAACGACAGACTCCCGCACCGGTTCATATTGCACTTCCGGCTCTTCATATGTAGAAACTACCTTTTCCACATACGGTCGTCTGCTTCTTTCCACCTTTATTCCTCTTTGGGCAGTCGGTTCTTCATATGCTACTCCTTGAACAGGTTGTTCTTCAAAGCGATTTACTTCGCTTTCATCCTCTTCATCGAACCCATTATCCGGTACTAAAGGAAAACGGCATTTACCTGCATTCCTACTTGCCATTTGTGCTTCTCTTGCTTCAGTGTAGTGGTTTACACGAGGAATTTTCGGCTGACTTTCAATTTGCTTTGGTACTTCTTTATTCATCGCTGTTTGTTCTTCCTCTTTGTTAAACAGCTTTTTCATCCAATCTAACATGCTTACCACTCTTTCTACTAAATAGTAACATCCTTTATTGTATCAGCATTCGGCAAAAAGTGCAGGTAAAATTAAGCATGTCATATTTATCCACAATATTCTAATTTACGAGTGTTTTCATATGGAAAAACGCAGCCTTTCATGTAAGACTGCGCTTAAGCTTTACTCTTCCGATATGCATCTACACTATCCGTTACACTTTGCAATAAAGAATTTACATACTGCGGGTCAGATAATTTTTTGTCTTCTTCATAGTTTGACATAAACCCAAGTTCTAATAGTACGCCAGGTACTTTGGACCAATTGAATCCAGAAAGGTCCTCCCTAAATTTAATTCCATTTACTTTCACTTGCTGATTTTCTCTCATTTTATTTACTATCGTTTGAGAGATTTGAAGACTTTCCGCATAAATCTCTTTCGTATACGGACTTCCTCCTGCCGGCGTCAATACAGCAAATCCACTTTGGTTTGGATTTTCAGAACCATCTGCATGAAGACGTAAAAATAAATTAGCCTTATGATTATTTGCGAATGTCGCCCGTTCTTTATTACTTATATCAACGTCTTGTGACGTTCTCGTCATTAACACTTGTATCCCTTTTGCTTCAAGCTTTTCTTTTAATAAAAAAGCCATTTCTAATACAAGTACAGCCTCTCTCTTTTTCGTCACAACACCTGTTGTACCGTCTGTCACTTTATATTTTTGCGTTGTTGCCCCTGGTCCAATCGGCTCTAAATTTAAATTCGCTTTTTGTTGATGCCCTGGATCAATAACGACGAGAAACTTTCCTTGCTTTTCATTACTCTCTACTTTTTGTTCATTATTTTGCACTGGTTGCTCAATCGGCTGCACCGTTGTAGTTTCTTCTTTCTTTACCTCGGCTGATACTTCCTCTTGCCTATGTTCTACTTGCGATTCTTCGTTCTTTTCTTGTTCTTGCTGCTTTTCTACCGGTGCGTCTTCTTTGGTATCTTTGTTTTTCTCTTGTATAGAAGATGTAGTTTCTTTTTTCGGCTGCTCTTGTGAACAACCGGCCATATATATTCCAATGAATGCAATCATGCTCATTATTTTTATATACTTCATACTTCTCTCCCATCACTTTGCACCGGATTCAAAGTTTTTCTTATAATTGCCCTATAATCTCATCCATATTTCCAATATAAACTGGCTGCCATGTTTCTGTACCACGTTCTGCAGTATAAACTGGATAAGCGTCATCATCTATATTTACGAAAACTGGATCGCCCATATCCGTTTCATATCCAATTGCAATCCATCCTTCTTGCCACTTTCCGTTTTCTTCACTTATTAATGACTTTTTATGTTTATCATATCGGTAACCGATTTGTCCTTTTTCTAATTCACTTTCACTAAACACATATATTTCATAAGTACCTAGTTCAACATCTTGCTGTTTTGAAGTTTCAATTCGTTTTAGAAGTTCTGCGATTTTTGGTTGTTGTTTCATACGTCTATCCCCTTCTATTTTTCTAAATTTTAACTAGTTTGTTTATAAAATACAATATAGATTTTAAGACAAAAGGTGACACCCTGACCATATTTACGATTTTTTGAGTGTATCTATCACAACTCTCAATATATCAACAATTCAACACGAAATTTCGACTTACCAACAAAAATGACAAAAAAGAGAGGCTGCCCAAAAGGACAACCTCTCTTTTCTTATATCAATTAAAATTTAAATTCTTGTCCAACTTCAAAACTATCTTCTAATACAAGAATACCTTTTTCTTGTGGAGCGTCTGGAAGCTCTAATTCACGTGCAGAGCAGATCATTCCAGAAGAAGGAACACCGCGAAGCTCAGCTGGCTTGATTAACATACCGCTCGGCATTACAGCACCGATTTTTGCAACGACAACTTTTTGTCCTGCATCAACGTTTGGTGCGCCACATACGATTTGTAATGTTTCTGTACCGATTTCTACTTTACAGATGTTTAACTTATCAGCATTTGGATGCTTTTCTTTTTCAGCTATATAACCTACAACAAATTTCGGAGAAAGATCTGCTTCTACTGTTTCTTCAAAGCCGTTCTTCGCTAAAATTTCGTTGATTTTCTCAACAAGCTCTTTCGTTAATGTAAGGTTACCTGTTTCTGTTACTTCTAAATAAGAAGATGCATTAAAGATGTTGAATCCTCCCGTTACGTTGCTTTCACGATCATAAACGCGAGCAACATCTCCTTTGCGATCAAAAGTACGGTTCTCTAAAGTAATATCTTGTAAGGCAACAATTAAAGTGTCACCAATTCCTTCAAGGTTGTAAAAAACGTTCACTTCGTTCATCCTTTCTCTTTTCCATCTGTCTTCTTCCGATTCTTCGCTAAAATAAAGATTGGTTCAAAGTCTCCATCTTCATATACGAATGAAAGTGATGTAATCGGAACATGCCCTTCGGCAAAAAATTTCATTGTCATTTGTGCAATAATATCATAACCGATTTCGTTAACGATATCAGCAATAATTAATACATCTTGGTGAGGAACAGCAACAACCATGTCACCAGAAATCTTTTCACGCATCGATTGTAGTAACGATTCGTTTAAAATACGCGTCGCGTCATACCCATCATTTGTGTTTAAAAAGTAGAATGTATTACCCGCTACTGTGTCTTGTTTAAATTCATAACCTAATGAACGAGCATTGAATAATGCCATTTCACGTACTTGCTGTTCTGTAAGTTCTAATTTTTGTAACAGACGCTCATCGATTAGTCGATACGTTTTATTCGAATCTAACGCATAGTAAATACGTGTTTCCGCCGTATGATCCGTCATAATAAACGGATTTCCTTCTTCTGCTTGTTTCGGGAAAGAAGTAGAGCGAATAACAGGTAAAATTTTCGCTCCGCTATTTTCTTCTTTATTCATCGCAATTAGCGCTTCTTGTACGTAATAAGCAACCTCTTCAATTGCCTTTTCTTTGTTCACTTCCCATTTCGCCACAACTCCTGGAAGCGATACGTTAATACCTTTTTTCGAGTCTTTCTGTTCTATACGTAGAACTTCTTTCTCGCTATCATACTGAAAGTCCCATTCTGAGCGAGATAATTTCTTCATTAACTCGTCTTTCATCTTTTTACTTGTCATCTTCATCTCTTTTTCCTCCCTTCCAAAAAAATAACCTCCCCCGCGAAGGTAGAGGTTGTTTTACAATTCAATTGGCAAATTGCCTTATTTTAAACCTTCAATAAACTCTTCGATTTGTTCTTGTGTTTTACGATCTTTGTTTACATAGCGACCAGTTTCTTCACCCTTATTGTACGCTACAAAGCTCGGAATGCCAAATACGTCTAATTTTACACATAGATCAATAAACTCATCACGATCTACATAGTAAAATGAGAAATCACTATATTTCTCTTCTACTTCTGGCATAAATGGGTCTACAAAACGGCAGTCTGGGCACCATTCTGCTGAGAACATAAAGACTACATTCTCTTCATTTTTTAATTGTTGGAATTGCTCCATGCTTTCTAATGACTTCATCTATATTTCCTCCTCTAACGAGTGCATGTTTTCATGTTATAATCTTTCTTTTATACTACCATACATCACGCATGGTGCAAGGTTTATGCTTGCTTTTTGTCATACTTATATTGCCCAACAAGTAACTTAACAACGTGTACAAATAATTCCGTGCGATCAACATAATCATCTGTAAAAATACCGATTGCACCCTCGTGACTACGAATATCTTTTCTATGTACAAACTCTTCCATCACTTCACTTAACTCCTTACCATCTTCAAGAGGTGCTAAAAAATCGTCTGGTAACGTAATACGCGCTCCTCCGGCCACAAATACTTTCCCATCAATTGTTGCTAGCGCGCCCCAATTACACATAAATAAACCGTACTCCGTTTTCATTACGCCACCTTCTAGCCCAATACCAATTTGAGCTCCTCCTTCCTCTAGCGCTCGCTTCGCTCTATTAATCGCTCCTTGCATCGTCTCTTCATCTGAAAACGGCTGATTTGCTACTCCTGAAGGAACAGAAAGAGATGTAATTTCAGCATCTTTCCAAACCTTCTCCACAGCGCCAACCTTCGTTTTATTCTTCGATCCAACTACTACTTTCATTTCGTTCACCTCTATAAAAATTCATCATTCTATTCTAATATCCGCTTCAGTTACAAATTAAACATCAACCACTACCACATATCACCAAGTCATCTATTCAGCCTAAAAAAGAAGGTTTTTTCTAGCAACATTACCGTCTTCGAAAACAAAAACAGCCTTCCTCTCACTTCCTACTTGGAGTCTTCATACATCATTCGAACACCAATTAAGCACTGACCGCTCCCACTCATCGCTGGGTCCTCTCTTCAATCTAAAAAAAGAAGGGTTTTTCGCCCTTCTTCTCTACGCGTTATTCTTAATTGTCTCTAACGTCGTTTTATCTGTTGTTCTTACAAGCTTCGTAATTAATTCTTTCGCCGCTGCATAATCATCAACATGTAAAATTGAAGCATGTGTATGAATGTAGCGTGCGCAAACACCAATTACTGCTGATGGGATACCAGAGTTACTTGTATGTACACGGCCAGCATCTGTACCACCTTGTGAAATAAAGTATTGGTACGGAATGTTGTTTGTTTCTGCTGTATCTAAAATGAATTCGCGCATTCCTCTATGTGTTACCATCGTGCGATCGTAAATACGAAGAAGAGCACCTTTTCCTAATTGACCGAACTGCGTTTTGTCACCAGATGCATCGTTTGCTGGACTTGCATCAAGCGCATAGAAAATGTCTGGTTGAATCATATTTGCAGCGGTTTGCGCTCCGCGAAGGCCTACTTCTTCTTGTACAGTAGCACCAGAATATAATGTGTTTGGTAATGTTTCATCTTTTAATTCTTTTAACAATTCGATTGCAAGACCACATCCGTAACGGTTGTCCCAAGCTTTCGCCATAATTTTCTTCTCATTTGCCATCGGTGTGAATGGGCAAATCGGCACGATTTGTTGTCCTGGTTTTACACCAATTTCAATCGCATCTTCATAACTATCTGCACCTATATCAATTAACATATTTTTTATATCCATCGGTTTTGCACGTTGCGCGTCACTTAATAAATGAGGAGGAATAGAACCAACAACCCCAATAACAGGACCATTCTTCGTCATAACTTGTACACGCTGCGCTAATAAAACTTGGCTCCACCAGCCGCCTAACGTTTGAAAACGAAGCATTCCGTTTTTCGTAATTTGCGTAACCATGAAACCTACTTCATCCATATGACCTGCTACAAGAACACGCGGGCCAGTTTCGTCCCCTTTTTTCAGACCAAATACGCTACCTAAACCGTCTTGTACAATTTCATCCGCATATTTGCTTAATTCTTGTTTCATAAAACGGCGTACATCATGTTCAAAACCTGATGCACCTTGTAATTCTGTTAACGTACGAAATAATTGCAATGTCTCTTTATTCACGAAGTCCCCTTCTTTCAAACCTTAGTAGAATACCTCTTTTATTGTAACGAAATTTTCGAAATGTTTCTAGTTTCTTCTTTTTTAGCTGTATTTGCTTTATAATTATTATTGGTACACTATTTTTATTTTATAGAATTGAGGTGAATATATGAGCTGGAAAGGTTTAGTAGCAGGTCTTGGCGTTGGGTTCGCAGCTGGTTATCTCGTTGCAAACAAAGTACAAGAACAATCCCATATTTCTTCAGAAAAAGCATTGAAAATGGTGAAACAAGCATTAAGTCATAAAGGTGAAATTACTGGCTCTTGGGTACATATGGTTCCAGAGACATTTGAAAAATATGATGTCGCATATGAAGTTTATCGCGGCGGTCTTACAACAATGTTAGATGATATACAAGAACGATTTGAATTTTTAGTTGATGCTAAAACAGGTACTGTTTTAGAGGTTATAGCAGCATAAAACGGAGGGTTCCCATTAGGTGAACCTCTTATTTTTTTGAAATTGCGGGTATTGATTAAAATTATATCAGCGATTTTTTAAATATATCGACTTACCGGCAAAATTCTATAATAAAAAAGAAGCTGCTCCAATAAATATAATGGAACAACCTCCTATTTTTATGCTTCTATACTCGTTTTCCGTTCTATTTTTTCTACGATATGCCCTTCCTCATTCCACTTCACAGCACGATAATATGCATCATGATAAAACGTAAACCATGCCTCTTTGTCAGCACCATACTTCATCCACTTTTGTTTATTTTCAATCGAGGTCATCGGATAATCATCGTATGCCATTACCCATAATACATTTTGATGCGCGTGCGTCGGCAAGAGATCTGCTAAATGTAGCATCGTTTCCCCTTGACTCTCCAAAGCGATAACTGCATGTCCATCACTATGACCACCCGTATGCGCCATCTTAATTTCATCTGTAATTTCTATTTCTTGCTGGAACGTAACAACTTGATCTACAATCGGTTCCCAATTTTCCTTCCAATATGTATTACGGGATCTAATATTTGGGTTCCTCATTTCATTCCACTCTGTTTCACTTACGTAAACTTTCGCATTTGGAAACGCTGGTACAAGGTGATCCCCATCCCATTTTGTTAGGCCAGATGCATGATCAAAATGAAGGTGTGTCATTAAAACATATTGAATATCTTCAGGCTTTAATCCCTGTTTTTCTAACGATTCATAAACCGATGATTCTTCTGTTACACCATGATTTCGTTTCATCTTCTCATCCAACTTACCGTTTCCTATTCCTGAATCAATGAGCATATTTCCATCTTTCGTTTGTAAAAGTAACGGATCTGTTCGTAAGTAAATATGATTTTTGTCATTATGTTTATATTTACGTGACCAAAGTACTTTCGGCACAACACCAAACATTGCCCCTCCATCTAAATGTGTATTTCCGCCTTTTAACCACGTTACTTTTATATCTCCAATTTGTAACTGTTCCATTACACATCCCCCTTTCAATTAATCTTAACATAAAATTCTGATTATTTTAGATATAAAAAAACCTATGCATTACTGCATAGGCTCTGTACGATATTTTGCTTCAACTCGGTAAATACGATGACCTTTACTAGAGAATTTCTCTTCGTATTCAGTCATGATGTTACCTTCAAAGTCGCTGTTATGAAGATCTAAGCTTAAGTAAGTTAGTAACATACCATACTCAGCCATACTCATAAGAGAATATTCAAATAAACCTTGGTTATCTGTTTTGAAATGAATTTCTCCGCCTTCTACTAACACTTCTTCATAATTGCGTAAAAACGTTTTATACGTTAAACGACGCTTCGTATGACGCTTCTTTGGCCATGGATCTGAGAAGTTTAAATAAACGCGATCAATCTCACCTTTTGCAAAGAAAACTGTTAAATCTTCAGCATCTTTATTAATTAACTTTAAGTTCGGCACTTCTTCTTCAATTAATTTATCAAGTGCATCTACAACAACACTTGTGAATTTTTCAATTCCAATATAATTAATATGTGGATTCGCTTTTGCCATATCATACATAAAGCGGCCACGACCTGTACCTACTTCAATATGAATTGGTTGTTCATTTCCAAATACTTCTTTCCAGTTACCAGCGCGCTCCTCTGGGTTTCCGATTACGATATTTGAATACTCGTTAATTCGATCCATTGCATATGGTTTATGTCTTAAACGCATAGATGTCTCCCTCTCTTTACAAAACTATTTTAAAGGAATAATTCCTTCTTTCTTTTTTTAATCAATCTACCAAACAAAAAACCAAGTACGTACGAGCACTCGGTCCGTTTCTTTCAAGTATAAGATGTACCATTTTGATAAAAACTACATACAGCATTAAACATTCCATGACGAAACAGCTTTTTCTCTTACATTTGAAGAGAAAAACAATCGAAAGGATGATCCGTTCATGCCAATTAATCAACAACATCAATTAGAAGTGCTGAAAGATATTTTAGTCAACCACCAAAGTGATTGCTGCGGGACAGTTTCAGAATGCGAGCAATTAGAGCGCCTCATTCAATCGTTACTCGCAAACGATAATATAAGTAGTGACGCTAAAACAATGCTAAACGATGTATATTCTTATAGTCAATCGGGTAAATCTTCCTCTAATTTGGACAACCATATTTCCAATAATCAAGAACAACTTACTCAGTGGATTGCTGGAATGGACAATTTTTCTTAAGTATTATTCTGAAGCAAGTAGTTGCTGTAAATATTGATGCCAATATTCAGCTTCTGCTTGCTGTTTTTTTGTTGTATGCCATTGAATAGACAAAATCGTTTGTGCTATCACATACCATCTCATGCGCCTAAGCAGCGATTCATCCATTTCAATATCATAAAAACCGAGCCACTCACTCCACTCCTGGCGCGGAATGTACCAATATAATAACATACCAAGGTCTAGAGCTGGGTCAGCAATTACAGCTCCATCCCAATCAATTAAAAACAACTCATCTTCATCCGACAATATCCAGTTGTTATGGTTTACATCACAATGGCATACAACGAATTCATTGTATTCAATAGCTTTTAATGAATCCATTAAATATTGAAGGCCTTGCTGAATTGTTTCATCATCCCTTATATCTCCTCTTAAAACGAGTTGCAGTTGTTGTAATAACTCTTGTGCGTGAAGCGGTTGCTTCCCAAGTCTTTGAATCATCTGTACAAGCGCTTTAGAGGAGTGAATTTTCTTCAAAAGTTTCGCAACACGTTCTAGTTTCATATCCTCTGGCTCTAACTTCTGTCCCGGAAGCCATTTTTGAGCAGAAATTACATCACCGTTCGTTACCCTTCTTGTCCAAAGTAATTTTGGAACAATTCCTTCTGCTGACAATACCGCTAAAAAGGGCGATGTATTCCGCTTTAAAAATAACTTCTGTTGTCCGTTTTGCGCAATATATGCATCGCCCGTTACTCCACCAGCCGGTACAAGACTCCACTCTTTTCCTAATAATTGTTCCAACCATTCCATATTCATTACCCGTTAACAAATCCTTATCTTTTATAGTTATGAAAAGAAAAACCGCAACATTTCTACACATGTTGTGGATTCATATATTTTACTGTAAATGAAAAGAAAAATTAGCCTCAGCCAAAAATTCTCTATTTTATTTTACAAAACCTGTCATAGAATGACAACTTATCAAAATCGTCACCTTTGTCAATTCTACATTTATTACATTCTCATCGTCAAGTAGCGATTTGTCACATTATCGTCAATATATACGTGCTAATTGGAGCGAGCCTAAGTTCCTTTCCTCTAAATGAAGAAATTGGCTCTATTTTCGCTTGCTTTTCGTCTACTATCACATGCCACGTTTCTTCTTTCGGAAGTTGCACAGTTTTAGCTTCTAAACCGCTATTAAATAAAACGACAATCTCTTTCCACGGCCCAAACGATTCTGCATGCTCTAGGTGATATGCAAGTACTTCTGTAGATGTTTGTAAAAAAGTCATATGTTTTTTTATAAGGTCTGCGTTTTGTAATCGGAATGCCCCATGCTCTTTACGAATCGCAATTAAACCTTTTATATAGTTAACGGTCTCTATTTCTTTCTCTTTTTGATCCCAATCTAATTGATTGATCTCATCACTTGCATTATAGCTATTTTCATTTCCTTTCTTCGTACGATAAAACTCTTGTCCTGCATGTAAGAAAGGAATACCTTGTGAAAGAATAACCATTGCGCTCGCTAGCAGGTGACGTTTTTTCAAAATCGCTTCTGATTCTTCATTACTGCGCACTAGTTTATCCCACATCGTCATATTATCATGACATTCTACATAGTTAATGCTTTGCGCCGGCTCTAGAAACAGCCCTGTTTCTTTCATACTTAAAAGACTTCCTGCTGCAATATACTGCAAATGATTACAGTCTACATGCCCACCAAATGCAAAACCACGCTTATTTATATGAAATGTACTCCCTTTTATCCCATCACGAAATTGATCATTAAACTGCGCCATATGTGGCATTTTCTTCGCATTATTTAACGTTGCTTTTTCCTCACGAGGAAGCGGTGTTTGTAAATCCCATCCTTCTCCTAATAACAAAGCATCTCGTTTTATGTTTCGCACTTCTTTTTCTATCATATTCATTGTATCAACATCTAAAATTCCCATTAAGTCGAATCGGAATCCATCGACATTATATTCAGTAAGCCAATATAAAATAGACTCTACAATGAATTTCCTCATCATTTTCCGTTCAGATGCTATATCATTTCCGACTCCCGTCCCATTAGAAGGCATACCATCTTCACCATGACGAAAATAGTATCCTGGAACAAGCTTTTCAAATGATGATAGCTCTCTTTCATAAACATGATTATATACAACATCTATAATTACCCTAATGCCATGCTCATGAAATGTCTCGATCAACTGTTTACACTCTACTATCCTGTTATACGGATCAGAGGGATTTGTAGCATAAAATCCTGTTGGTGCATTGTAATATAATGGATTATACCCCCAATTATAGGCAGACGAAGGATTCGCCTCATCTACACCACCGAAACAATATAACGGTAATAGTTCAACATGTGTAACACCTAAATCTTTTATATGAGACAACCCTGTTAAAGTCCCATTCCGTCCTGTTGTTCCCTCTTCCATCAATCCTTTATATGTTCCTTTTTGAATCACTCCACTATTTTGATGTATAGTCGCATCACGAATATGCAGTTCATACAATATGGCATCTGTCATTGATTGTAATGGTGGTAATCCTTCTCTTCTTGTTACATTCGTTTTTTCTAAATCGATAACAACACCGTGTTTTCCGTTTACCGTCACCGACTTTGCATAAGGATCTACAGCTTCGTTCCATATTAAATTAATACAAACAAGAAATGTATAGCGTGCTCCGTCTAAATCACCTTGTAATGTTTGAATCCAAACTCCGTTTTCTCCCCTGTACATTTCATGATCGGCATATTCTTTATCGCTCTTATAAATTCTTACTTTCGCAAGCCTTGCAGTTGGGGCCCATACTTTAAATGTCGTTTCTTCTTTTTGATACACAGCACCTAAATCTGTACCTTCGTAATAATACTTTTCATCGAAAATTGTTGTTCGAATAACAGCACCTATTTGTAAATCCGTTTCTTCATTCCGTTCATCTCGTACTGTATAATACTTTCCCACATCTAGCGGCTCTTCTATAAAGCACTCATACTTCGTTGCATCTGGAAGCGCAATCGTATGAGCAATCGGTAAATCTTTCACATTACTTCCTTCTTGCAAACGAAATGTCCGACTTGTTCCATACGCATGTGGGAGCAAAATTGTAATTTTATTCATTTCATCTAAATAGGCATCAAATGGACGTTTTACTTTCAACATAAAAAAATCACCATCATTCTCAAAGTTAAAATAAAGTGAAACTTTAATGAGCGAGATAAAATGAGCTGCAAATGATAAGGCTTTTCTTATCAACAAGACTCTATACAGTAACTCCATTCTTCTCTATAGTATATTCACCTGCATAAAAAACGTTTTCACCATTCTATTTTTGTAATTTTATTTCAGCAATCGATTTATACTTCGGGGTTTCTTTCACGTGGGATTCGTATAAAGTAATTGTATCTGCTTGAAATGATATTTCAGGTACTTCTTTTATACTTTCTAAATGAAACTTTTCTTCTCCTATCCATTTACGAGCAACAGTAATATGTGGATGATACGGGCGTGTTTCTAGAGAAAATCCATTTTCTTCACAAATGACATGTACTTGCTTTTGCAACTGAAACAAATCGTGATTCTCACTTACCTTCGCCCAAAAAATACGGGGCTGATCTTCTCTACCAAACGTTGAAAAACCTTGTAACGTGAACGATAGTTCTTTTGTTTTTGTAAGTGTTTGTAATCCATTCTTTATCCCTTTTAACTGTTCTTCTGTCGCACCTCCTAAAAAGGAAAGGGTAATATGATAATCTTCCTTATGTACCCACGAGCGAAATGGTAATTCCTCATTCGTATCCTCTTTATAGTTAGACAGCACTTCTTTTATATGATTTGGTAACGTAATTGCGACAAAATAATGCCTATCCATGTACACCGTCTCCTTCTTTCTATTGTTTCTTTTCTTTCTTATCTCATTCAATTAAAAAGAAGCCGCCCTCTAAAGTAGAGAGCGGTCATTATTCATATATCGGCGATTAAAGTTTCACTTTACTTCGCTAGTTCATGAATTGCTTGCGCATAAATTGCTGTTGCTTTTAATAAGTCTTCAATTTCAATGTACTCATCTTTTTGATGCGCAAGTTCTTCTTTTCCAGGGAATAGCGGTCCAAATGCCACACCAGCTTTTAATGAGCGAGCATAAGTACCTCCGCCGATTGCTAACAATTCAGCTTTTTCACCTGTTTGTTTCTCATATACACGTTGCAACGTACGAATTAACTCGTGATCTTTATCAACGTGATGCGGACGAGAGTTAGAATAGTCTGCTACTGCAAATCCATACGTACCTACATATTCTTTTAACTTTGCAATCATTTCTTCAAAGTTAGTCGTAACTGGGTAACGTACGTTTAATCCTAAATTACCACCATTCTCTTTCGTATAAGAAAGGCGACCAACATTCACTGTTAATGGACCGCTAATTTCATCTTTATAAGCAATAGTAGCTTTTTCACCAAAAATATCACCAGTAAATGTTTCTGTTGCAAATATCGCAAATGCAGTTGCTTTTCCATCAAGTGAAACTGTAGTTAAGAAGTTTGCTAATAATAAACCTGCATTTTCTCCTTTTTCAGGAGTAGATCCGTGCGCTGAAATTCCTTCTATTTGCAACGTCACTGTATTGCCTTCTATAGTCGATTTCCCTATTTTTTTAGCAGTTTGTAAATACTCTTCATATGCTGCTGTAAGTGCATTTACATCTTCTCCTGTAATAACCGCTTCTGCAAAATCAGGAACCATATTTAAACGACGCCCTGAATCAAATGAAACAAGTTCATATGTACCTTTTTTCTCTTCACTACCATTTTGCACAACTTGTATATCAGAAATTCCTTTTTCTGCATTAATAATTGGAAAGTCTGCATCTGGTGCAAAACCGATTGTTGGCATTTCTTCGTTTTTAAAGTAGTGATCTACACATTTCCAATTGCTTTCCTCATCTGTTCCTATAATCATACGAACACGTTTTGAAAGAGGTAAGCCTAATTCTTTCACAATTTTCATCGCATAATATGCTGCCATCGTTGGGCCTTTATCGTCAATTGCACCACGTGCAAAAATCTTTCCGTCGCGAATATCCGCACTATACGCAGGAGTCGTCCAGCCATCTCCTTCTGGTACAACATCAACGTGACAAAGAATACCTACTAACTCTTCTCCTTGTCCCATTTCAAGATGACCTGCATATCCTTCTAAATTTTTAGAAGCAAAACCTTCAGCTTCTCCTTTATGTAACATGAAAGATAGCGCTTTTTCTACACCTTCACCGAATGGTGCGCCTTCTTTCGCGGATTCTTCTTCCCATACACTTTTAATTTGTAAAAATTGTTGTGTATCACGAATTAAATCATCTTTTCGTTTTGCAACTTCTTCAGTCCAATTAATCGCTGACATCACGCATCCATCCTTCACTATATTATCTCTTTCATCATAGCAAACCGAAATCCCTTATGCCATACACGAAAACTAAATACCGAACAATTGTAATATTTCAGACATTTCTTATTAGTTTTTCTTTTATTTTTCCAAAAAAATTTGCAGGAATTTGGCGTTTTACGTAGAATTTTATGTGTTAGTTGACTGACCATATATACAATGTCAACTACCAATATTTTTCTATATAAATATTTGTTAAACTTTTGTAAAATTTAAGTAGATTAAAGCATGAATTTTATCATGTAGAGTACAATGGTAGTAACGACCTTCTTTCCTGAATGGGGTCAAAAAAACTAGTAGAGGAGTGGTTTTCTCTTGAAACCTACAACTACTCGTATGCTAACACGCATTAAATCAATTTATATGTACATCAATGAAAACGGAACGGTAACGACGAAAGACCTTGTAGATGAGTTCGGGATCACACCGCGAACGATACAACGTGATCTAAATGTGTTGCAGTTTAATGAACTCGTGTATAGCCCTTGCCGCGGTAAGTGGACAACAACAGGAAAGAAAGTGAGAATGACCTCATAACGAAAAATAATTGTATGTAAATAAATACATACCCCTTTCTAACTATTAGAAAGGGGTTTTTTCTGCACCTATAAAGGTACTACTTTTCAGTATCTACTTGATATGTTCTTAACATTTCTACTTCTTCATCTGTTAGCTCTCGGTATTGTCCAAGTTCTAGTTCTTCATCTAATACTAACGGACCCATCTCTGTTCTTTTTAGGTAGACTACTTTTTTCCCTACCGCTTCAAACATACGCTTCACTTGATGGAATTTTCCTTCCGTAATCACAAGCTCAATTTCAGAAATATCATCGCTTTTCAATATTGTAAGCGCACCTGGCTTTGTTTCATAGCCATCGTCTAAAATAACACCTTTAGCAAACTCTTTTACATCCTCTTCTGTTACTACTCCTGCAACGTGTGCATAATATTTTTTCGGCACATGCTTTTTCGGAGATAATAATTGATGTGATAACTTCCCATCATTTGTTATCAATAAGAAACCTTCCGTATCGATATCAAGTCGTCCAACTGGGAACGGATCAAAGATTGCATCTTCTAATTCTAATAAATCTATTACTGTTTCATGATTATCATCTTCCGTCGCTGAAATAACACCTTGTGGTTTATGCATCATTAAGTAAACAAACTCTTTGTATTCCACAACTTCACCGTGAATCATAACTTCTTGCTCTTCTACATTTACATGAACTTTCGCATCTTTTACTGGCGTTCCATCAATTTTCACAACGCCATCTTTCAATAATTTCTTTACTTCTTTTCTACTTCCATATCCCATATTCGCTAATAATTTATCTAATCTCACGTTTTTCACCTTCTTTATTTATCATAGAAAAGGGGACGTAATTACGCCCCTCTTGATTTCAACTTTATTTTAAATCTACTACCAAGTTTACGTTGAATTTTATCTAATGCTTCTCCGCCAAATACTCTTTCAAGTACTCCTGTGCGAATTGCTAACAATCCGTAAACAAGACCACCAATACCTGCACAAATCGCAACTGTTATAAGAGCACCAATACGGCCATCAGGCGAAATCATGAAGGATAGAAGCCATTGTGATAGTTTTACAGCAACGACCATTATAAGTGTCAGTACTGCAATTTGGAATGTTCTTTTATATACAACACCGAATGAATAGTGTGCGTATTTTTTAATTTGTCGATTTGTATACCAAACAGAAGCTAAGAAACCAACTGCGGTCGCTAGAATTGCTCCTACTGTACCGAAATAACGAATAAAGATTACGTTACATACAAATTTCAAAATAACACCCATAATAAGCGCGACAATCGCATGCTTCTGCTGATTAATCCCTTGAAGAATTGCCGCTGTTACTGTAAATAAAGCAAATAACAATGCAACTGGTGCATACCACATTAATACTTGTCCACCTAATGGATCTGAGTCATAAAAAGCAGTGTAAATTGGATATGCAAGTGTTGAAATACCGATAACTGCTGGCAATGTTAAAAACATATTTGCTTGGAATGTTTGTGTAATTTGTAATTTCAAATAGCGGTATTGTTTTTCAGTAAATGATTTTGTAATTGCTGGTACAAGCGTTAAACTAAACGCTGTTGCAAGTGATACAGGAATCATAATTAACTTATGCGTCCACATTGTGAAAATACCAAGCGCTCGCTCTGCGATATCACCTTGACCAATCGCCTGCATAATTGAGTTAAATGTCAATGTATCAATTTGTTGATATAAAGGAATTGTTAACCCAATTACAACGTAAGGAATCGCATATGCGAATAACTCTTTAAACAATTGAACGGTACTTACTGTTGATTCTGGTACAGTTTGTTCAATTAAATATTGATCCAAATATTTTTTACGTTTTAACCAGTACCAAATTAACACACCGAGTGCTCCAACCGCTGAAACGAACGCAGCAAACGTCGCTACTCCAACTGCTGTTGCAACTGTACCGCCAAGTACTTTAATAACGATAAAACTACCAGCTAATAAAAAGACGATACGAATAATTTGTTCAATAATTTGTGAAACGGTAGTTGGTCCCATAGACTGGTGACCTTGGAAATAACCACGAATTAAACTCGCTGCTGGTACAACAATAAGTGCGAAACTTACAAGACGAATGATCGTCGTAACTTCTCCTACATTATTGTGTATACTTTGTTTACCAAGCATCGCTTCTGCAAACAATGGCGCCGTCATGTACAGTACTAGGAACGAAAGAACTCCTGTTACTATCATCATAACCATTCCCGAGCGGAACATTCTCCGGCTCGTTTTATAATCGCCAAGCGCATTATATTTGGAAACAAATTTTGAAACAGCAAGCGGCACACCTGCCGTTGCGATACTTAAAAAGATCGTATATGGAATGTATCCATATGTATAGAGCGTTCCGCCTTCTGTGCCTACTAATGCATGAAACGGAAAGACGTAAATCATGCCTAAGAACTTTACTAAAAATGTCCCTAGCGTAACAATAAGCGTTCCGCGCAGAAATTTCGAATCGGACATACAAAAATCCTCCTACATCTACATAAAGTGAAACTATAATTAGTTGGAGACTTCTCTCCTACTCCTTATTAGTTGAACCATTCGAGCATTTACAGGCTAACAGACTCCCTATTTACTTCTCCTAAATCTTGAGGTTTTAGTCTTATCGCCTACAAATAGCAGGATAGTGCTGAACTCTAACTTTTGTATTGTACCACAATTCTCTCATTAAGCAGTACTTCACTCTATTTTTCTTTTAAGGGAAAACATGCTATTCTTTTAGGCAGGAAATGTAGAAAATGAGGTCGATATATTATGCATTATGATGTTATTGTCATCGGCGGCGGTCCTTCTGGGCTAATGGCTGCAATTGGTGCTGCAGAAGAAGGCGCAAATGTCTTACTTCTTGATAAAGGAAATAAACTTGGGCGTAAACTTGCGATTTCTGGTGGCGGACGCTGCAACGTAACAAACCGTCTACCACTTGATGAAATTGTTAAACATATACCAGGAAACGGTCGCTTCTTATACAGCGCTTTTTCTATTTTTAATAATGAAGATATTATTACATTCTTCGAAAATCTCGGTGTTAAATTGAAAGAAGAAGACCACGGTCGCATGTTCCCTGTGTCAAACAAAGCGCAATCTGTTGTAGACGCACTTTTAACACGATTAAAAAACTTAGGTGTAAAAATCCGTACAAATACGCCTGTTGAAACGATTGAATATGAAAATGGTCAAACAAAAGCAGTTGTACTGCAAACAGGCGAAGTGTTAGAAACAAATCACGTCGTTATCGCTGTTGGCGGAAAATCTGTTCCTCAAACTGGTTCCACTGGAGACGGATACGCTTGGGCTGAAAAAGCAGGTCATACAATTACAGAATTATTCCCAACAGAAGTACCTATCCTGTCAAACGAGCCGTTTATACGTGATCGCTCATTACAAGGTCTTGCTTTACGTGATATAAACTTAAGCGTATTAAACCCGAAAGGAAAAGCTATCATTTCTCACAAAATGGACATGCTCTTCACTCATTTTGGCCTATCTGGTCCTGCTGCTCTTCGCTGTAGTCAATTCGTCGTGAAAGCACTTAAAAAGTTTAAAACGAACACAATACAAATGAGTATTGATGCATTGCCAGAGGAAAATAGTGAGCAATTATTTCAGCGCATGCTGAAACAAATGAAAGAAGATCCGAAAAAAGGAATTAAAAACGTTTTAAAAGGTTATGTCCCTGAACGTTACTTCCTATTCTTATTAGAAAAAAATGAAATTGACGGTAGTGAACAAGCTGGACAAGTTTCTCACGAAAAGATTCGTGCACTTGTGAAAGACTTTAAAGAGTTTACTGTGAATGTAAATGGTACGCAGTCAATTGAAAAAGCATTCGTTACTGGCGGAGGTGTATCCGTGAAAGAAATTAATCCGAAAGAAATGTCTTCTAAATTTACGAACGGCTTATATTTCTGCGGAGAAGTTCTTGATATCCACGGTTATACTGGTGGCTATAATATTACATCAGCCCTTGTTACTGGTAGAATTGCTGGAACGACAGCTGGAGAAAACGCGAAAATGCAATATTAAAAAAAGAAACAGGGATTCCTGTTTCTTTTTTAATATTGCCATGAAATCATTATCGGCGATTCCACAGATATATCAGCGATTCTGTAATTATATCGGCGATTTTCCAAATTTATCAGCGATTCTACAACTTATATCGGCGATTTCTCAAATATATCGACTTACCGACAAGAAGCGACAAACATCTGCTCCATGTAACTTTCCATTGCTTTTTTGTTGCTTTATATACCTTAGTACCTTTATATTTTATATTGTTGAATATTTAAAAAGGGTAAGGGGAAAACAAATGAGAAAAAAAGTCATGATGTCTTTAATGTTAATGACGTTTCTTTCTGCGGTAGAAGGAACGATTGTTAGTACAGCAATCCCTCGTATAACGAGTGATTTGTCAGGCGTCGAACTTGTTAGTTGGGTATATGCAATTTATATGCTTGCAACAGCTGTTTCGACTCCAATATACGGAAAGCTCGCTGATTTATTCGGTCGTAAAAAGGTTTTACTGATCGGGGCTACAATCTTTTTAGTCGGTTCTGCACTTTGCGGAGTCGTTACATCGATGGAACAATTAATTTTCTTCCGCGCGCTTCAAGGTATCGGTGCTGGTGCTGTTATGCCCATCACAATGACGATTATTGGAGACTTATATAGCGAAGCGAAAGACCGCGCGAAAGCACAAGGTTGGATGAGTGCCGTTTGGGGTGTATCCGGTGTTATCGGACCGTTAGTAGGTGGATTTTTAGTTGATTCTCTTTCTTGGCGTTATATTTTCTTCTTAAACGTCCCATTCGGAATTATCGCTTGCTTAATGATTGTAATTTACTACAAAGAATCTATTAAACCTGCTAAACATCATATCGATTATCTTGGTGCAACAGTCTTCTCATTAAGTACAATCGCTCTACTATATGCATTATTAACAGGTAGCAGTAAGCAAAACTGGGGAGACATAACAATTATCGGCCTATTAATCTTCGCCGTCGTTTCATTTATTATTTTCTTATTCATCGAGAAAAAATCTCCGGAACCATTAATTCCGCTAGCACTTTTCTCTAACCGTACATTATCTACGATAAATATATTAACTCTTATTGCTGGCGCAATGATTATTAGTATTACTGTGTATCTTCCAATTTGGAGCCAGGGTGTTTTAGGAAAAAATGCAACAGAAGCTGGACTCATTTTAATGCCAATTCCTGTTATGTGGACATTTGGTGCTATGTTCTCGGGTAACTTAGTTGGCAAGTTAAAAACGAAACAAATTATTTTACTTGGAGCTAGCATCTTATCAGTTGCTACGTTCTTATTATTTACACTATCAACAAATTCACCATCGTTCCTTATTTATGTAGCAGTCGGATTATTCGGCTTAGGAATGGGGCTTGTGACACCGATTTACATGGTAACAATTCAAGCAGCCGTGCCAGCTCATACACGCGGGACAGCTGTTGGTTTAAATACATTTATTAATACATTTAGTCAAACGTTAGGTGCTGCAATATTCGGTACAATCTTCAATACGATGATTCACGCACGTGGTATTAAAAATCTTGATCTTGTATCTGGTGGACATGGCGGTACTACAGCAAACGTAGTAACCGAATCACAATCCGCATTAGCATCAAGCGTACATGTCATTTATATGAGCACTTTCGTATTAGCAGTATTTACATTAATTATTGCTTGGCTTTTATTAAAGCCAGCTACACAAACAAGTGAGCAACAATAAAAAGGATGACCATTTTGGTCACCCTTTTTTTATTCTTCATTCTCCACAATATGTTTCAGCATGGATAATTTATTATCCCAAAAACGTTCATAATACGAGAGCCACTGTTGTAATTCTTCTAATGGTTCTGGATGCAAACGATATATCTTCTCTCTTCCGCTTTTTCTTCCACTTACTAAATTCGCTTCCGAAAGAATATGAAGGTGCTTTACAACCGCAGTACGACTCATCGGAAAATGATCCGTTATTTTGGAAATCGGTAACTCTTTGTCACTTAATAACCGTATTACTTCTCGGCGGGTTGGATCAGCAATTGCTTGAAATACATCATATTTCGCTGCTGACGAGGACACTTAGCCTTCGACAACCTTTTTCAGTTTTTCATTTACAATCGCTACCCAACCACCGCTCATTCTATCGCGAATAATAGAGCTCTTCGCATTCGCTTTCGGAAGAATTTCATCAGGATGTTTCCAGCCGCCGTGAATTAACGTAAATTCTGTTTTGTTATCTCCTAAGTCTTTCAAATTAAATGAAACAACCCAGCCATCTGTATCCCATGAGAAAGATAAATGGTTTGGCTCATCAATTTCTAACACTTTACATGGTGATGGCCCAAATGGCGATTGCACATGAAATTCATGCCCTACCTCTAATACAAAATCATTTGGCATAAACCATGACGCAATCCCTTCTGCAGTTGATACTACACTCCATACCTTTTGAATAGACGCGTTAAAAATGATTGTTTGTTTAATATCATTTAATGTATTTTGTTGTTCCATGTTCATTCTCCTTTACTCGGCGTTATAACATAACACCTTTTGGTTACACTTCGATAATATAACACCTTTCAGTTTCATGTCAACGCTAATTCTTTTACTGTTGAGAAATTCTCAACATTTTTTCAACAGGACAAACACCCTCTTAGCATTTCCTCATAATATACTCACAAAGGCAATACAAAATAAAAACTTCTCTCAACATGAAACTCCATCATTCATATTGAAAGAAACGCCTTACTTATATCATGCGTACTTCGTCTCTCCTCCTTCCCTCAGGGACAATACGCGAGATATGAAAAATCAGAAGGAATATGCCCACCATTTGAGTAGGTAGTTATTTCTCTTCTCCTCAACATTTCCTTAGGAGCGAAATGACTACCGACTCACTTTTTTCAAACAAAATAAAAAGGGGTTGAACGCTATGTTCTATTGTATTAACTGCTCTGATATTCACCATGAAAAACATCCGAATGATAAAGTATTTAAAAACGGTTTTTATATTGATCCATTTTTAGGTGATCGTTATCACCTTGGTATGTGTAAAGATGCCCAAAATCACGAAACAGGGGAGCCTCTTTTAACGACAAAAAAATTAGGCGCACCCCAATCTATTATGAATGTATTACCGACACATGTTGTCCCAACATAAAGCATAAAAAAGAGCTGGCTCACCCAGCTCTTTTTTATGCTTTATAAACGATCATTGCTGAAAAACAATAAATTTGGTTTTCATCGTCGTTAATGGAAACACCAACTTGATATTTAATATCTACAAAGTTGCTATCATCAATCTTTTTCAAAAAAACATTTACAGCATCTTCTAAGTCTTTTTCGTGACTTTCATCAAATACTTTCACACGAATCATGTTAACACCGTCCTAGATCGCAGCCCTCCGCCGCTTGATTATTGCCACGGTGCGTATCTATGATGCGATAAAACTTTCCATTCTCATATATATATCCGTCTTCTAACACATATTCTTTATCTTCAGTATAGACATAAAACTTACCTATCATAAATTTACTCGTATATAATTCCAAATAATTTTGTCTAAATTTAGCTACAACTTTATTTGTAATATCAATTTTTATTGTGCGCCCCACCTTCTCTCCCTCCTTTGCAAAGAACGGATTTAGGTATATTGTATTAGCGCTTTTACATTTTATGCTTAAAAATAAGTGGATATGCCTTCTTTCTTCACCTGTACTATTTTTCTAAAAAAATCACTATAAATAAGGTCCAAAAAAAAAACATAAAAAAGCACTTTATCTTATTGACTCGAATATAAATATTATGTTATTATATAAAATTTGACATTTTTGCATACGTATGCTATCATTAAAAGTGGTTACCACATATGGAGGTGGATGATTTGTTTCAAATTGGTGATAAAATCGTTTATCCAATGCACGGTGCAGGAATCATTGAAGCAATTGAAGAGAAAGAAATATTAGGTACTTCACGTCAATATTGTGTGATACGCATCATTAGTAAAGATATGCAAGTAATGCTTCCGATGGAACAATTAAAAAAATCGGGTATTCGTTATATCGTTGATCGAGGTACGTTAGATGATATACTTCTTGAATTTCAAAACGGGGAGTCAGACCCATCACTCTCATGGAAACAAAGATATACAATGAATATGGAAAAAATGAAAAATGGCAATTTACAAGATAGCGCAGAAGTGGTTCGTGATTTACTTCGCCGTAATAAAGAGAGAACATTAAATGCGAGCGAAAAACAAATGCTAGATAATGCACGAAAAATGATGATCAGCGAAGTCGCGCTCGTACAAAATGTTACTGAACATCAAGCAACAGAATTTCTTCAAGATACAATTAATCACTAAATTTAAAATAGCTGGCCGCTATTTTTTTTGTAAAAAAAAGGACGAAGAGTTTTATCTCTTCGTCCTTTTATATTACCCACGCCCAGCTTGAAACGATGGATATAACGTCATTCCACCATCTGCAAATAGCGTAATTCCAGTTACATAACTCGCCTCTGAAGAAGCGAGCCAAGTTGCTACTGCTGCAATTTCTTCTGGTTTTCCAATGTAGCCCATCGGTATCATACTTTCTACGTCAGCACGTTTTTTAGGATCAGCAAATTTTTCTGCATTGATCGGCGTATTAATTGCACCTGGTCCTATATTATTTACTCGAATACCTTTTGGCGCATATTCTAGCGCTAACGTTTCTGTCATCAGTTTAATACCACCCTTACTCGCTGCATAGTGCACGAATAGTGGCCACGGAATTTTCTCATGAACACTAGACATATTAATGACAGACCCTTTAATGTCATGTTCTACAAAATATTTAATCGCTTCACGACTTCCTAAAAAAGCACCTGTTAAATTTGTATTAATTACCTTATTCCAATCTTCAAGTGGCATTTCATGCGATGGTACTGCATTTTCTATCCCTGCATTATTAATCATAACGTCGAGCGTACCAAATTCTTTCACAGCAGATTGAATGAGATTCACAACATCTGATTCGACGGTTACATCACCTTTTACAGCAATCGCTTCTCCGCCTACCTTTTTAATTTCTTCTAACACATCATTTGCTTCTGATTCTCGTGAGCGATAATTAATAACCACTTTCGCTTTTTCCTTAGCAAACCTTACTCCCATCGCCCTACCAAGACCAGTTGCTGATCCTGTAATAACGACCACTTTTCCTTCTAAATCACTATACATTTCAATACCTCCTTTAACTTTTTGCTATACCTAACATAATTCCGGCTGCGATAATAAAAACGATACCGACAACGATACCCGTTAATTGGCGTTTCGTTTTCTTTTCACCTAATATAAGGATCCCACCAAGCGTGGAAATAATAATTCCCATTTGCGATAGCGAGAAACTTGTTGCGACTCCGACACGCGGTTGTGAAATGAATAAAAACATATTTCCAGCTGCCCATATTAATCCTGGAATAATATTTCTTATCGCATATTTATTAAATGGATGATGCTTAAACGTAAGTAAAATCCCCCCTAATACCATACCAACTGCTTGTGGTAATAAAGCCGACCAACCATCTACGTTAAATAACCTAATCACTACTACGTAAACTAAATAACCGACTGTTGAAATTAATAAAATTATGATACCTCTTTTAAAATTTGCTGCTTGCTCTGCATTTTTTTCTTCTTCACTTTGAAGTGATGTTAAAATAACACCGACAATAATACAAACGAGCGCTAAAATCCCAAGGACGACCGATATTGTCGTGGACCATTCATGAAATACGATAACGCCAAATAAAGTCGTCGCAACTAATTGAAGTCCTGTTGAAATTGGCATCGTCCTCGAAACGCCCATTAAATCAATACTTTTCAATTGATTCGCCTGACCAAGCGCCCAAAATAAACCTGACACAACTCCAACCCCAATCACGGTAGGTGTTAATACTGGCTTCATAAAAATATAAACAACAATTGAGAAAATAAGTGCTCCAAACGTTGTTCCAAGCGTTTGACTATACGGTCCCCCGCCCAGTTTTACGTTAAATAACACAATACTCCCCCAAAATATAGCTGGTAAAATTGCTAAAAATATATCCATCGCCCATTACCTTTCTCTGTAAAATGTTATAAATTGAAACTTTAATCATCCCGCAAATAGCGGAATAAGTTACCGCTCTCAATCATTAGAATGAGCTTTCATTTTTTCTTTTTTGCGAGCACAAATCTTTTCTACAACATCATTAGAAACATTTTTTTCTCGCTCCACATTTTTTACCTTTATATGATCTAAATAATCCTCCAAAGTAAGTGTAACTTTGTCATTTGGCGGATTATGCGCCCCTTGAAATGTAAGAAATTGTAGCGTCACTTCAAATCTAGGTACAAATTCATCTTTCCTGCCGAGACGCTTTATATTTATAACTGCATCACATTCATATTGATCTTCTGTCACTTGTCTAATAACCGAATAGTACCTATTCAATAACGCACTCTCTAAAAGCTGTTCTCTTGATTCTTTCGCGAAAGAATCGCTTGGAGAAGAGAAAAAGATAGAACATATCGCTGTAATAATTACACATATTTTTTTCATAACGTCCTCCTTATCCTATAAGTTAGTGTTCTCAAAAACGCCATAAAAAAACGACTTCCCCTACTTAGGAAAGTCGTTTTAATGAATCCAATATTAACCACCACTCACTGGTGGTATAAGTGCAACCACATCACCATCTTGGACCCTGTCATCTTCATTTGCGTATTCTTCATTAATCGCAACCATAATTGGCTCTGAAACTGGTACATTATATTCTTTCGCAACAACATCTTTTAACTCTGCAACTGTAATATTTTCTTTCTCTATTTGTAATTCACTTGTCCCTGCTTCTTCTTGCAAGTGCGCAAATAACAATACTCTAATCATACTTATAGCTCCTTCCCAGGCTCTCCCGCCGGATATGGTGTTTTTTCTAATTGATCACCAATCCATGAGTCACCATCTTCCCAAAACTCCTTTTTCCAAATCGGAACAATTTGTTTTATGCGTTCCATAATATATTCGTTCGCTTCATAAGCCGCTTTACGGTGTGGTGTTGAAACAGCAACAACAACCGCTATATCAGAAATTTGCAACGTACCGATGCGATGTGTAATCGCAACATATGTACCCGGCCATTTCTCTTTCACTTCCAGACCAATTTTCTCTAGCATCTTTTCTGCCATCGTCTTATAAGCAACATACTCTAAGTATAATGTACGACGCCCTTTCGTAAACTCTCTAACCGT
The DNA here is from genome assembly GCF_903970865.1 of Bacillus sp. ME78. Lineage (NCBI taxonomy): Bacteria > Bacillati > Bacillota > Bacilli > Caryophanales > Bacillaceae > Bacillus > Bacillus sp. ME78. The sequence continues at coordinate 7,046 of NZ_CAJCKK010000041.1, read as the reverse complement.
TCCAATAAATGTTGTAACAGCACCGCATTCACGTCGAATCACTTTCTTCGTTACCTCTTCAATCGAGATTTCTGTATCAATTACTTCATAATATGTATTTGTCATTTCGCACTCCTAACCGTTTGTAAAAACCAGTCTATGTACAACTCTTCTTCTGTTATATGAAATACTTTATATTCTTCTCGTATATTTGCCGGGACATCATACCACGTAATAATCGCCACTATATTTTCTACTTTATGTAAAAGTTCAACGTCTTCCGCAGAACGAAGTAACACTACTTTCGGGTAGTTCTCTTTTTTATAGCCCTCTATTAAAATTGTATCCACTTCAAAAAACTCATATAAGCGAATAATTTCTTGCAAGGACCATTTCTTTCTTAGTGAAGAAAGTGAAAGCAATCCAGCACCTTCTACACTACTTACGACAGCACCAGCTTTACGGTGTCTTTCGCTATCTTTTTGCGCTACTTCTGGAAAACCTCCGTGCCCGTGATGTTTAATTGTAGCAACTTTCATTTCACTTTCAGCTAACACATGCACAATTTTCTCTACAAGTGTCGTTTTTCCGCTATTTTGATATCCTACTATTTGTAAGATTGAAGGGGCTTTGCCCATGGCCAATCACATCCCTCAGAGTGCTCTAACAATAATACGGATACTTTCATCCCAGTCTCAAATCCTCTCGTTCCTCCAGGTAACACGATAAAAGCATTCGCATCTGCAAGTGAAGATACCGCACTCGATTTATCTAAACCAACCGGCATCGCTTGTAACGCCCCGTCCACAATCGTTACGTTTGCTCTTACGAAACGAGTAAATGGATTTGGCTTTGAAAAATCTTTTTGTAAAATAGCATCCGCTCTATATACGTGAGGTTCCTTCGCATACAAATACGTTTTTATAATTGGATGCACAAATAATTCAAAGCCTACATAACAAGCAGACGGATTTCCTGATAAACCGAAAAGTAACTTCCCATCAACTTCAGCTACTGTCGTTACACTTCCCGGTCTCATCGCTATTTTATTAAAGAGTACATTCGCCTGTAACCTTTCATAAATAGCTGGTAAGTAGTCATAATCTCCTACTGATACACCGCCTGTTGTAATTAAAATATCGACCTCATCCATCGCTAATTGAACAGCTGTAAAACATGCATCTAGCTCATCGGCGAGTTGACCATAATAACGAACTTTCCCGCCAGCTTTCATAATTTGAGCTGCGATCATATACGAGTTACTATTTCTAATTTTCCCCGACTGTAACGGCTCATGTACTTCTAGTAATTCACTTCCTGTTGTTACAATACCGACAACAGGCTGTTTTACAACTTTCACAGTGCTATATCCAAACGTTGCTAGTAAGGCCGCAACACCTGGATTAATTGCAACACCTTTCTTAACGAGAACTTGATTTTGTTTTATGTCTTCTCCTTTAAACGACACATTGTCACCGTTATTAAAAGGGCGTTTTAACTTCATATATGTTTTCCCGTTCTTCTCAAACCCTTCTGTCAGCTCGAGCATTACGACTGCATTACATTCTTCTGGAATAGCTGCTCCTGTCATAATGCGAATCGCTTTAAAAGCTCCTACTTCTTCTAAAAAAACAGACCCCGCCCCTATTTCTCCTATTACTTCAAATTCAATTGGATTCTCTTGGGTTGCTCCTTTCGTATCTTCTGCTCGAATGGCGAAACCATCGTAAGGGGAACGATCAAAATGAGGAACGTCATGATCTGAGACAACATCTTCCCCGAGAATTCTCCCGTAACTTTCCGTAATAGAAATTTCTTCTACTTCACCATGCTTCGCATATTTCATTACCCGTTCTACTGCCTCAGCAACTTGAATTGGAATTCGTTTTTCTACCATCGTTTCTCACCTCATATTTGCAATTTTTTTTATCTCGATTAAACTTTATGTATTCAATAGAAATTACTTCAAGGAGGAATTCCATGTCTTCATTTACACATTTTAATGACCAAGGACGCGCAAAAATGGTTGATATAAGCGACAAAAAAACAACCGTTCGAACAGCAATTGCGTGCTCTAGCATTGTCGTTACGAAAGAAATTTACGATAAAATCTCTCACAATGAAATTGGGAAAGGTGACGTATTAGCAGTTGCGCAAATCGCAGGCATTATGGCTGCGAAACGAACTTCTGATATTATCCCAATGTGCCATCCTTTATTATTAAAAGGTGTTGACGTTTCTTTCGATTGGAAACAATCAGAAGAACAATATCGTTTACTCATTGAAGTAAAAGTTAAAACAGAAGGTAGCACCGGTGTTGAAATGGAAGCTTTAACAGCTGCTTCCACTACCGCTCTTACTGTGTATGATATGTGTAAAGCTGTCGATAAAGGTATGATTATCGGCGAAACGTACTTACTTGAAAAAACAGGTGGAAAAAGTGGAGATTATACGAGAAATTCATAATCCTCTCTCCGTTGAACCTAAAGGATTTCCTTTAGGTTCAACCTATATATCTTGCATATAAACTTTTCGCTACATTCATATCATTCGTCCCATGAATAAACGCCCTGCCATCTGTAAATAAAACAAAACGATATTCTTCTACCGGAAATGATAATAAATAAGGTGTCGCCTTTATCTCTACGCTTCTTTGTAAGCGCTTTTTAATTTCTTCTAAATTAAAATTCTTCCGCACACCTGGGCGAATTTGTACTGTATTTCGCCCACATAGCACTTCTGTTTTTGTTTGTGCTTCAAATGTTAAACTCGGATATGTACGTAACCTTCCGCAAGATAAACAAGTATCTTTTTTCTGTCTATTCACTTTAAATGCCATCTGTTGATTATTCCAAAGATCAAACGATAACATCGTTTCACGAAGCGCCCCAAAGTCTTCTACTAATATTTTCAGCGCTTCCGTAATTTGATGCGCAACTACTAATTGTACTGCCGGTTGTATAATACCAGCTGTGTCACATGTTGCTCCGCTCGCCGGATGCTCCATTAAACAGCGAAAACACGGTGTTTTCCCTGGTAAAATTGTATACGTTACTCCGTAACTCCCGACGCAACCACCATATATCCACGGAATATTATATTTTTGTGAAATATCATTAATGAGAAGACGCGTTTCAAAATTATCTGTCGCATCTAATATTAAATCTACATCACGCACTAGCTCTTCCATTTCTTGCACCGTTACATCCGTCACAACCGGATTTATTTCCACCTCAGAATTAATCGCTTGTAAATGTTCTGCAGCCGCTATCGCCTTCGGTTTATACTGCTTTGCATCTTCTTCCGTATATAGTTGTTGTCTTTGTAAATTACTCCATTCTACATAATCACGATCAGCAATCGTTACTTTTCCAACCCCTGCTCTAACAATCGCTTCTGCATTTGCCGCACCGAGAGCACCAGCACCAATAATAAGCACATGCTTCTCTCTTATTTTTCTCTGCCCTTCTTCTCCAACACCAGAAAATAATATTTGTCTTGAATATCGCTCCTGCATGCGATAGCCCCCTTTCTTATCCTCCTATATAAGACATTTCGATTTTCGGACGATTTTTTGCACTTTCTTCTGTCCGTTCATCCGAATACCTATCTTTTCTATTCATCCATACATCTTGTATAACACTTAATAACTCCTCATCCGAAAGATTTCCTCTAAGAAGTTCTCTTACATTCAAACCCTCTGTCGCAAATAAGCACGTATAAAACTTTCCATCTGCCGAAATTCTCGCCCTCGTACAAGAGCCACAAAATGACTCAGAAACAGATGTAATAAAACCAACTTCAACATTTGTTCCAACATACCGATATCGCTTCGCAACTTCACCAAAGTAATGGGCTTCAGCTGGCTCAAGCGGATACACCTTATGAATCATCTCAATCAATTCTCGCTTTGTAACCACTTGATCAAAATTCCACCCATTTGTACTACCAACATCCATAAACTCAATAAACCGAAGCGTGATTCCTTGCTCTTTAAAATACGCAGCCATCGGAAGTACTTGATGATCGTTCATCCCTTTTTTCACAACCATATTTACCTTTACTTCCAGCCCCGCCTCTTTAGCTGCTATAATTCCCTTAATCACCGGTTTCGTATTAATATTTCGACCATTAATATTCTTAAATATGTCGTCATCTATCGCATCTAAACTAACATTCACTCTATGTAATCCAGCTTCTTTTAATGCCTTCGCTTGTTTCGTTAAATGGATAGCATTTGTAGTTAACCCTATATCTATTAGCCCATCAATTTTCACAAGACGTGCAATAAGTTTTGCTAAATCTTTACGAAGTAGTGGCTCACCGCCAGTAATTCTAATTTTTCGTACACCGATGTTAACAAATAATTTTGCCAAACGCTCAATTTCATCAAAAGTTAGTAAAAACTCATCTTTCAAAAAAGCATAATCTGGCCCAAATATTTCCGCCGGCATACAATATGTACATCTAAAATTGCAACGATCAATGACAGATATACGTAAATCTTGAAGTGGGCGTCCAAAAAAATCTTTAACCATCTCCTGCATCGCCACCCTCCCTTTCTGCCAAATTTCTTTCTTTTCATTCTATTATAATATATTTTCGAACTGCGATGTTTTTGCTCAAGTGAATAAAGTGAAACTTTAAATAATTAGAGGGTATCCACTCCCCCTGGTTAACGAGGTTTACTTACAAATACAAGGATAAAAAACCTTGAAACATAAAAGTTTCAAGGTTTTCTGCTTATTAACTTAATCTAATAATAGTTAGAGTAGCCCCTGGCGTTGCCGTAGATAATGTAGCTACTGCAACTACTCCAAATAATTGTAAGCTAACTGCAGCTCCAGCAGGCAAGTTAGCAATTATTGTTGCACTAAATGAACCAGTAGCGACTGTCGGGGCATTTATCGTTCCCGCAAGCGGACTGCCATTTACAGTTATACGAGAACTTACAAGTAATCCTGCCGTTAAATTAATTGTATAAGCTATATAATAGTTTCCTGCATTCGCAACTGTAAATACAGTATTCCCACCACTAACAGTTATTCCTGGGCCAATATTTTGATTGTTCGGTAATGGTACGTTCGTACCACCTAATAAAACGGAAATAGCGGTTCCTGATGTATTATTCGCAAACGCATACGTTGCAGTTGTACTAACTCCAGTCGCCCCGGTCGCTCCAGTGGCTCCAGCTCCGGTTGGACCTGTATCTCCAGTTGGACCTTGTGAACCGGTTGCTCCTGTAGCCCCCGTTGGACCTTGAATTCCTTGCGGGCCTTGAATTCCTTGGGGACCTGTCGCTCCGGTTGCTCCTGTTGCTCCCGTTGGACCTTGAATTCCTTGCGGGCCTTGGATTCCTTGTGGGCCTTGAATTCCTTGGGGACCTGTCGCTCCGGTTGCTCCTGTTGCTCCCGTTGGACCTTGAATTCCTTGCGGGCCTTGAATTCCTTGTGGGCCTTGAATTCCTTGGGGACCTGTCGCTCCGGTTGCTCCTGTTGCTCCCGTTGGACCTTGAATTCCTTGCGGGCCTTGAATTCCTTGCGGGCCTTGTGGGCCGGTCGGACCTATGTCACCTTGCGGACCTTGGATTCCCTGTGGACCTTGTGCTCCTGTTGCCCCCGTCGCTCCTTGGATTCCTTGAGGACCTTGTGGACCTTGAATTCCTTGTGGGCCGGTTGGACCTATGTCGCCTTGTGGACCTTGAATTCCTTGGGGACCTTGTGCTCCTGTTGCCCCCGTTACTCCTTGGATTCCTTGCGGGCCTTGAATACCCTGTGGACCGGTTGGACCTATCTCTCCTTGAACACCTTGGATTCCTTGCGTACCCTGTAAACCCGTCACTCCGGTTGCTCCCGTTTCTCCTGTCGCTCCTGTCACTCCAGTTGGGCCTGTCGCCCCGGTATCCCCTGTTACTCCTGTCGCACCTGTTGCTCCTGTCGGGCCAGGTGGTCCACCTGATGGACCTGTCACTCCTGCCGGACCTGATGGCCCCGTTGGGCCTGTCGGTCCTGCTGGTCCTCCTGACGGGCCTGTCACCCCTGTTGGACCGGTTACTCCTGTTGGACCGGTTGATCCTTCTCCCGTCGCTCCGGTTGATCCCGTTTCTCCTGTTGCTCCCGTCGGACCTTGCACTCCTTGAATTCCTTGTGGTCCCTGCACTCCTTGTGCTCCTGTTGCTCCTTGAATCCCTTGTATACCTTGCACTCCTTGTGCGCCCATCGGACCTGTTGGACCAATCGCCCCTTGTATACCTTGCACTCCTTGGGGCCCCTCTGGACCTGTTGCTCCTATTTCCCCTTGTATCCCTTGAATTCCAGTTGCTCCTTGTGCTCCTGTTGCTCCCGTTATCCCTTGCACACCTTGTATTCCCTGTATTCCTTGTGGACCTTGTGGGCCTGTTGCTCCTACCGGTCCTTGAATTCCTTGTATCCCTTGAGGACCCTCAGGACCCGTTGCTCCAACTGGCCCTGGCACACCTTGTATTCCTTGCGGGCCCTGAAGTCCCTCTGGGCCTTCTGGACCTGTTGGACCTATCTCTCCTTGTATCCCTTGGATTCCAGTTGGACCTTGTGGCCCAGTCGGACCTATGTCACCTTGCGGACCTTGGATTCCCTGTGGGCCTTGTGCTCCTGTTCCCCCTGTCGCTCCTTGGATTCCTTGAGAACCTTGTGGGCCTTGAATTCCTTGTGGGCCTGTTGGACCTATGTCGCCTTGTGGGCCTTGAATCCCTTGCGGACCTTGATCTCCAGTGGCCCCCGTTACTCCTTGAATTCCTTGAGGACCTTGAACACCTTGGGGACCCGTCGGACCTATCTCTCCCTGCACACCTTGGATTCCTTGCGGACCTTGTAAACCCGTCACTCCGGTTGCTCCCGTTTCTCCTGTCGCTCCTGTCACTCCAGTTGAGCCCGTCGCCCCGGTATCCCCTGTTACTCCTGTCGCCCCAGTTGCTCCTGTCGGGCCAGGTGGTCCACCCGATGGACCAGTCACTCCCGCCGGACCTGATGGCCCCGTTGGGCCTGTCGGTCCTGCTGGTCCTCCAGATGGTCCTGTTACCCCTGTCGGAC
>NZ_CAJCKK010000040.1:0-35790 GCF_903970865.1 Bacillus sp. ME78 | reverse complement strand
CTCCTGGATCATCCGGTGATAATAGGGTACCAATGCAGGGTGGCGACTTAGTAGTTGAAGTTCCTGTTGTTTTAGATGGTCGAGATGTGGCACGCGGTACTTATCGCTATACAACCGAATATCAAGAAAGAGAAACAAAAAGAAACGCAGACTTTTAGGTTTGGGTTTCTTTTATTTTATAAAGAAATGAGGTGTCAAAATGAGCTCTTTCAAATTTAACAATGAACGTAAAAAGTATATCCAAATTGCAAAAGGTTGGAAAAGACCAACTTGGGCACCATTGAAACGGAATTTTCTAAGTACCCCAGGATATCCAGGGGCAAGATTATTAAATACACAAACAGAAATGCGTGTTTTATCAATTCCTGTAGGGATTATAGTTCCTGATGATGCTGATTTAGAAATGGTAAAAGAAGAAATTGCAAGTTGGTTAATAACAGATCAACCAGTAGAGCTTATTTTTGATGTAGAACCCAATAGAACATATTTAGCAGTTGTGGATGACAGTTTTGATCCAGATGAGTTTGTAACACTTGGAATAGGAACACTTAAGTTCATTTGTCCAATGCCATATAAGTTAGGTCCTGTACAAAGTAAAACCCTTACTATTGAGAACAGTGATTTAAAGTCTAACTTTATTAACAAAGGATCTGTAGAGTCTAATCCAATTATTGATATAACTGTAGGGGCAAAGAGTCCTTTTCTGGATGTATGGAACGGGCTAGAGTACTTCAGACTTGGTTATCCAGTCCCAATACAGACGGTTGTGGTATCTAGAGAGGAACGTATTTTATGGGATGAAATGACGGACTTAACCAAATGGACACCGTATACTCAAAAAATCGGTTATATTCAGCCAGCAGGTAGTTTTAAAGTATGGCAAGGTTACGCATTCTATGCTGAAGATTATGGTAATGGTACCGCATGGCATGGACCTGTAATGACTAGGGCAATTCCTCAAGATGCTACTGATTTTATTTTAGATTGTCAATTCACACTACAATCTACTAGGGTTGGTCAAATGGGTTCTGTAGCTGTATTTCTTCTAGGAGATAATGATGAAGTTATGACTATGCTGGATTTAACAGATTACTACAATACTATGCAAAACATCAATGGTAGAGTAGGCGTAGGTTGGATGGAATCTGAGGTCAATAAAGATAACTATAGAATCATAGAATCCACAGGTGGTATTCGTGAAGGATCGTTCAATGATTTTAGAGGTCACTTGTCAATGAAGCGTGAAGGTAACAAGTGGTCTGCTAAGGTATCTAAATACAGAGCGAATACAGAGATTGATAACGATACTGAATTAGATTATTGGATAGACATAAGCAACACATCTAAATATACAAGTATGAAGCCGAAAAAAATTGCTGTAGCAGTTACTAAATACGGAAATAATGATGCGATGGAAGTCGCATTTATTGAAGATGTTAAGTTTTACAAGATCAATCATTTCGATAAAGATGTAACACCTTATATTTTTGATATAGGAGATAAAATTCAAATAGACACAGAAAGATCATTAGTAACAATCAATGGAACAAATGCAATTGCACTAAAAGATATATTTAGTTCATTCCCTGTTATAAAAAGAGGGAAAAATGAAGTTATAATACGTCCAGCAAATGTAGGAATAGCAAAGTTAACGTATAGGGAGCGATTTAGATGAGTACACCAAGTGGAGACTTACATGTTGTTGATTTTAAAACAAATCAAATCGTTTCAGCTATACAACCTAAAGACTATTGGGATGACAAACGACATTGGGAAATTAAAAATAATATCGATACACTAGAATTTAGGGTATTCGAAAATACAGATCATGCAGCAACACTTGTACAGCAAAATTTAGTATTAAAAGAAGTACGTGGCGGTAGAATCGTTCCTTATGTCATTACAGAAACGGAAAAAGATTCTAAAGATAGATCATTAATGGTTTATGCATCTGGTGAATGGATTCAGCTTGCTAAAGCAGGAATTATCGAGCCGCAAAAAATAGAAAGTAAAACATTGAAACAATGTATGGAAATAGCTCTTAAAGGGACGAAGTGGAAAATAGGTAAAACCGAACATGATGGAGCGCATTCAATGGTAATTGAAGAATTTACTGATCCATTGGATTTACTTAAGAAAATTGCCGCTTCATTTGAATTAGAAATTCAATATCGTGCTGAAGTTGTTGGTTCTAAAATCGTTGGACGCTATGTGGATATGGTTCAGAAACGAGGAAGAGATACAAGAAAAGAAATAACCTTTGGTAAAGATTTAATAGGAATTAAACGTATTGAGAACTCTCAAAGTATTTGTACAGCCTTATTAGGTTTTGTAAAAAAAGAAAACGGAGAATTCATTACAATCTCATCCATAAATAAGGGAGTTCCTTATCTTGTAGATGATGCAGCTTATCAACGCTGGAATGAGAACGGAAAACATAAATTCGCTTTCTACACTCCACAAACAGACGACCAAAATATGTCTCCAGAGAGACTGTTGACTCTAATGGAAACGGAAATGGGTAAGCTTGTGAATGCTTCCGTTTCTTATGGAGTCGATGCGCAAAATATAGCAAGAATACCTGGTTTATCACATGAGGAAATCAATGAGGGAGATACAATTCGAATTATAGATGAAGGGTTTACACCTAAGCTATATATTGAAGCGCGAGCTATTGCTGGTGATGAATCTTTTAAAGATCCTACACAAGATAACTATGTATTTGGTGATTATCGTGAAATCGTTGATCAAAATGATGAGTTGCGAAGATTATACCAAAAGATACTAAGTTCATTGTATGACAAGGTTCCACAGGAGTTATTTGACCAATTAAATAATAAAGTAAAGGAACAAAACAAAGACATCATTGATGCTAAAGATAAAGCTGATCAGGCTCAAAAAGAAAGTCAAACAGCAAAAGATTTGGCAGAAACAACACAGAAATATATGGAGCAGAACATGGTTGATATTATCGAACAACCAACGGCTCCTACTGAGAATTTACGTGATGGAAAAACTTTGTGGGTAGATAGTTCTGATCCTGAAAATAAGGTGCAGAAACTTTGGAAAGGTGGTCAATGGCAAAGGGTTACTCCCGATACAGGACCATTAAAGCAAAGTATTAAAGATGTTAAGGAAGATATTGAAACAGCTAAAACAGAATTGAATCAAAAGGTTCAAGATGTGGAAGGTAAAGCGCAAGAAATAGCTGGACAAATAGTGGATGTTCAAAAGCAAGTTAATAACAAAGTAGACCAGACCTGGATCAATAATCAATTAAAGGATAAGGCTGATAAAACTGGTGTTTATACGAAAGATGAAATTAAAGATGGTTTCATAGGTAAACAAATCTATGAAACTGATAAACAAGGGAACGTACAGAATTTCAAGGATATTAATACATCTATTGGTCAAACGAACGAAGCTCTTAAACAGAAAGCTGAGAAGTCAGAGCTAACGAAAACAAATGACGGTTTAACTAAACTTCAAAACAAAACGAATGAAATTGAAACAACAGCAAATGGCACTAAACAAAAGTTAAGCGAACTAGAAACCACTGTTAATAACACAAATGTCGGTGTAAGAAACTATGTCCTTGAATCTGATAAATTTATATTACCACCTGACACAAATCAAAGTTTCAGATTTGTAAATGATTTAAAAGACTTACAAGGAAAACAAGTTACATTAAGTGTTTATGTTGAAATTAAAAATGCAAAAACTGGCGTTAATCCATCTAATAGGATTGGTTTTGAACCTTCTATACGATATTCCGATAATTCAATTCAACATCTAGGCGTTTGGTTAAGAATAACGGATGGTATGAATTTTAAAGGTATTATAAGTACGACTATATGGATTAAAGATATAGGGATATTAAAAACAGAACAGAATGCAGTGTATATTCAATGTGGCGGAGACTATGTAAAAGTAGGTAGACCGAAAATAGAAATTGGAAACAAAGTGACAGACTGGACACCAGCGCCAGAAGATAACGTTTCTAATACGGACTTCACTAAAAAAACAGTAGAAATTGAGACTACTATTAAAGGGATTAACACTACAGTTTCTAATGTTCAAAATGAACAAGGAAAGCTTACGGACCGTATAACGAAATCCGAGCAAACCGCAGATGGATTTAAAACTTCTATTGAATTGTTAACGAAAAAAGATAATGATATCAGCAATAAATTAAATACAGTCGAACAAACTGTAGAAGGTACAAAGAAGACTATTTCTGATGTGCAGCAAACAACAAACGACTTGAAGAAAACAACAACTGAAATTAAAGAACAAGCAGGAAAGATTAGTGAAAAATTAACAAGTGTAGAAAAGAACTTCAATGAGCAAGAAATAGGAGTACGTAATTTAATATCAGATACGAAATATTGGGAAACAACGCAAATAACTTCAAATTCAGCTTATGGAGTATTTAAGAATAACTTAAATCAAATATTTAGTGAATTAGCGGGTAAAACTGTAACATTTAGCTTCGATGTGAAAATTATAACAACGGATAAAACGGCAGGTCGTGTTCAGTTCTATGGTGAAAACGGTTCACCTAAATATACATTCGTTAGACAAATATTCACAGGAATTACGGAAGAATTCCAACGGGTTACGTACACTACAAAAATTACAGAACAGACTAATAACACAGGACAAGCGAGACTGGAATTTTGGGGAATAGATGCTAAAACAACAAAAATCATTATTCGAAATTTCAAACTTGAAAAGGGGAATAAAGCTACTGGATGGTCACCAGCGCCTGAAGATCAAGTAGCAACCGATGAATTCACCAAGAAAACAACCGAAATTGAAAAAAGTGTGGACGGTGTAAAAACCACTGTATCAACTGTTCAAAAAGACCAAGGTACAATGCAAACTACCTTAAATCAAGTTAAACAAACAACGGATTCTAATTCACAAACCATTACAACTCTATCTCAAACACAAGGCAAACAAGGGGAGGTTATTCAACAAAACACGAGTGATATCACACAGTTGAATAATCAAATCAAATCCAAAGTAACAGATACTCAAATGCAAGAATATGTAGGTGGATTAGGAAGTACGAACTTACTATTTAATACTGCATTTGAAGATCGAGTAATAAACGCTACTACAGGAGCTGTAACGAGTAGAAAACCGAGTATTTCTAAATGGAGTGTCGGTCCAAACGGCAGTAACTTTACAGCTGTACCAGAAACAGCGAGAAACCATGACGGTATGAATTCCGTTAAATTAGAATCGTCCGGGCAGACAGTAGACAGAAATGCAGCGTTCTATCAATCATTACCTGTATCTCCTAACTCCGGTGATTATGTGTTATCTGCATGGTTTTACACAGATGCAGTTGCTACCATAGATAATACAGCATTTGTAATGATTGAATTTTACAATGGTTCTACTTGGGTTACGAATAAAGTCGTACAACTTGTACCATTACTGACTAATGGATCATGGAAATTTGTTAGTGTAACTATGCCATCTCCTGCATCTGGTGTTACTACGATACGTTTCGTAGTGGTTATTAGAAAAAACGGTAGACTTTGGGTATCGCAACCACAATTACAACAAGGTATTACACCTTCTAGTTTCATGGAGAATCCGAAAGACTATGCCAACTATGACCAACTTGTAGGCGAAATTGCAAAGAAAGTGGCTACTTCTGATTTTGATAGTAAAGTTTCTAAAATGGAAACAACGATCAATCAGCAATCTAACAGTATTGACCTAAAGGCAGAGAAAACGGATGTATACACCAAAACAGAAGCGAACGGTCAATTTGGAAGTAAGGCAATGGTGGAAAAGCACGAAAGCTCTATTACATTAATGTCTAATGAAATTAATTCAACAGTCAAAAAAGGCGATATTATTTCATCTATCAATCAAACAGCAGAAGCAGTTAAAATTAGTGCAGGTAAAATACAATTAGATGGAACAACAATAGCGAAGTATTTAGAAGCGCAGGAACTTAAAGGTACAACCATACGTACAGACAATGGTTCTAATTATGTTCACATTCAAAAGCAATTTATACGTTTGATGGAGTCAAATTTAAATCGAATGTTTATTGGTTATTACAAAAGAGCTGTTGATAGCCAAATACAACCAACAATACTTATGCATGATGATGTGGATACATCACGTTTCCGCGATGGTACTTTAACAATATCTCAATTCCCAGTGAAAGGAGAAAATTACTATACCGGTAGCTTTGGTATTGTTAAAGGTTATGATGCGGATCAAACTCCACATTATTGCGCCAAATTAAATGTGGATACAAATGGGGATGTATCTCTTAATGGAGATAATTATATTTATATTACTGGTAAGAATGGAGTCACCCTTAGGTCTGATAAACAATTAAGCGCTTATACTAATACAATTCGTTTAGATTCTGTTAGCCACGTAGATATTCTTACTGGTGGAGCTTTGTTTATGAAAAGTAATCAGAATACAGAGGTCAATTCTGGTGGGCATACACTTATCACTTCTGGCAAAGGTATAAGTCAGTATGCAAAAAATGGATCATATTGGGTTGAAGTAGCCAACGGTGCTACCTTCACAGTATCTAATCCATCGAACGCATTTTGGGTAGACTCTGCTGGTGGAATAACATTAAAAGGTGGATCTAAATCCGTATGGATGGACAGTCAGTCTGCCATTGTATTCAACTTAAAAGGTAAAAATATGCTTGATATAGTTGCAACGCCAAACACTGAAACAGACCTTCGATTCCAAACAGTAACCTTGCGTAACGGTAACATTGATGGATATACAACACTTCAGGTTAAAAATGGGTCAGGAAGTGCATATAACGCTGTTACAGCATCAGCTTTTCAAACGGCATCGAAACGTGAATACAAAACAAATATTCGTGATGTGCAGTTTAGCGCAATAGAAAAAATTATGGCACTTCAAATCCAACAATACAACTTGAAAACAGATATAGAAGACTTGTATGAGAAGCGAATGAATCGTGTTGAAGGGGACCCAATTCTTACAACAAACGATATAGAAACTCACTATGGGTGGATTGCAGATGATAAAAATACTCCTGGGTGTTTTGTTACAAAAGAAAGAAATGCAGCTGAACTATATTCTTCATTAGCAATTCAAATAAAGGCATTTCAAGAAGAAAAACAAGCGAAAGATGCTGAAATTCAAGAGTTAAAAGAAGAAAATAAACAAATGAACAGTAGAATTGAAGTTTTAGAACAATTGTTACTTCAAAATTTAATTGATAAGAAACCAGAGCAGCTATAAGCTGTTTTTATTTTGCACAAAATACGGCTTTTATAAGAAAAGAGGGACAAATAGATGTCTCTCTTTTTATTTTGAAATGAGGTGGTCAAAGTGGAAGGATTACAAGAAGTAAGAAGTGACGTTCAAGAAATAAAGCAAGATATTAAGGACATTCGCTTAGAGATTAAAAGTTTAGAAATGCGGACAACAGGTAACGAGAAAGACATTATCAATATCAATAAGCAATTAGATAAAATCAGCGCCAATACTACCTGGATTTTGCGACTTATAGTTGGCGGAATTGTTGGTGGCATTCTCACTTTCTTAATGAAAGGAGGTGGTATGTAATGTTTGAAATTACTGTAATGATTGGAATTGTAGTTGGTCTTTCACAAATTGGAAAAACAATTGGATTACAAACAAAATATGTTCCGTTATTAAATTTAACGCTTGGCATTGTGCTAGGCGTTTTATTTTTGGGCGGAGATATCAAAACAAATGTATTTCAAGGAATCATCATTGGACTGTCAGCAAGTGGATTATTTGACCACACAAAAATTATGAAAAAGGATGTTGATGCTAAATGAAAAAGACAATGAAACATATTACCTCGTTACTTATGATTCTAGTACTTGCTGTTTCTTTTGCTACAAGTGCTTTGGCTGATAGAACGCTTATTATTCCTGATTTACCGAAACAACCATACCGTTATGGTGTAGGTGCTTATGAGGGCGTTGTAGCGCATTCTACAGCAACTCCAGAAGCTCCAGCTATTAACATTCAAAAATATGAGTCTCGTACATGGAGAAATGCATTTGTTCACTATGCAGTCGATTGGGATGAAACAATCCAAATTGCTGATACAAAATACATTGCTTATGGTGGCGGTCCTGCTGCTAATAAACGATTTGTACATGTAGAGTTATGCGAAACAGCGGACTATACAAAATTCAAACGCAGCTATGACAAATACGTTAAGTTACTAGCTAAAATCTTACGTGACCGTGGGTTATCTGTAGAAAAAGGATTGTGGACACATAGCGATGTAACTCATTACCTTGGCGGTACGGATCATGAAGATCCAATTGATTACTTAAAGTCTCATGGCGTTTCAGAAGCTCAATTTAGAGCAGATGTACAACGAGCATATAATAATTCTAGTGTGGATGTTTCTGTTCCTGAGAAGCCATCTAAACCATCGGAAGTACCAACAGCAGTAACAGACGGTATCGCCTATATTGAAGGTTACAACGTTAACTTACGTAAAGGACCAGGTACAAGCTATTCTAAAATTCGTCAACTAAACAAACCAGAATCTTATATAGTATGGGCGGAAAAGGATGGTTGGTTAAATCTTGGTGGTGAACAATGGATTAAAAATGATCCATCGTATGTGAAGTTTAGTAAGAAAAATACAGCGGATTCATCTATTGTAGGTAAGCGTGTTGTTTCTAAGGTTAACAATCTACGGTTCTATGATTCTCCATCTTGGCAGGATAAAGATGTTGCTGGCTCTGTAGATGCAGGTTTAGGATTCATGATTGATGAGAAAGTCATAGTAGAGGAATCAATGCAATACAAGGTTCGTAATTCAAAAGGACAGGCGTTTTATGTTACAGCTAGTGGTGCATATGTATATGTAAAATAATAAAAATCCCTCCATCCAGTAAATTGGATGGAGGGATTTTTATTTATAAGATATAGAATTTTATGGTAATATAAAGATGTTTATTTTGTAGTAGAGAAAGGGGTATGAAAATTTGAGTAAATTCTTTAAAGAAGCAGCAACAAAAGCTCCAGTTAGCCTACCAGTTGATTATTTTAGAAATGCTTATGTATATCAACAAATCTTTCAGTATAAACCAGAACAATTTCTTAGTGCTTTATTATTTGAGAGCAATGAAATAAAACAACCATATTTTCTTTTAACAGGATATTTATTTATAGAAAAGCAAATTGTAAGTTTAACTATAGAACAAGCGGTTATGTCTTTAAAAATATTAATAGAAAAAATAAATAACTATGAAGATATTAAAATTGAAAAGCTAGAAATAGAGCAAGCTATACAAAAACTTTTAGAATTTGATGTGTCTAAGTTAGATAGAGAAGATGATTTAATTGTTAAATTAACAAATGGTCTTGTAGTTATTTTAAGTACAGAAAATAATTTGTCATCAAAATATGAAATGCAAATCCAAGTATGTAAAGATAATACTTTAAATCCAGCTATATTTAATTTTGTAGGAAGTCAATCGGCAGACGATTATGGAGAAATATACATTCAAGACATTGATTCTTTAAATTTAAAATCTCTCCATTTATTAAACGAAATTTTTATTGATATAGATATTTGCCAAGGAAATGGAATGCAAAGACAATACATATGTATGCCAATCAAGGTGGAAACTGTAAACCGAAATACAGCAAAAATTATATTTACAAGCAGTTCGTATCATTTGAAAAATTCTAGAATGCCTTTCACTGTTACGAAAGCGTCTAATCCTTTTAATGTTTTTGACTTTGTAGGAAGACATAGTGGATTTGATGTTCACATAGAAGGGTTTGAAAAACAAAAGCATTCTTATACAGTGTACATTTTAATTCAAAATCTGAAAATCGAAACTGATTTATGTGGAATTGGAAACGTTGCATTTTATGAAATAGATAGTATTGAAGATGATATCGAGGAAATGCGAAATATACTAAGGGAGAAGTTTCAAGGAGATAGTATAGCAAAAGTGACTATAGAAGCTGAAACTTCGTATGATGCGTATAATTTAGCCACTAATCAGATTGAGTGTGCATTAAACGCTTTAAATCACATAATAAAACAAGATAGTTTATATAGACTTTATTCAGTAGAAGAATCATTAACTGAATGGAATAGAGATTTACTTGTTCCTAAACCAACATTAACAACTATAGTTCATATAATCAATAATGTTACAGGGGAATTAATGACTGTAGATACCAATCATGTTATAGAGCCTACGAAACTAAGTTTAGATGAGAATATCATGCAAAAAATAGAACAACTAAATTGGTATGAAGATATAATAACAAGAGTTATGGATAAGGAAACTGATAAAGAGATTGAAAGTATATTTAATTCTTTAAAATGGCTAAAACGTAGCTGGGATGCAAATAATATTGAAGATCAAATAATTTTTAGTAATATTACAATCGAGTTTTTATTGTCAGATGAAAAGGTGCCACCGTTAATAAAAAAATCGTTGAGAAAGTGTATTGTAGAAGCAGCTATCGATGTATTTAAATTGAATTTTGATGGTTCTAATGAAGAGCAAGAAAGGCTTTCATTTGATTTAAAAAATAAATTTTCAACTTCATTAACTAATGCACCTTTATTTGTGAAACTTGAAAATTTAATACAAAGACTTCAAATTCCTATTACCGATGAAGATATGAAACTTTTAAAAAAAGTAAGAGATGCAAGAAATGCTTTGGTACATGGAAGAGGTATGCCCCCGTTGGAGAAAAATGAATTGTGGAAAGTAAATTCAATTATTGGGATGCTTATTGCATTTAAGCTAAAGGATTGGTGGGTTTTAAATGAATGTAGCTGAGATTTCGTACAAACTAGGAAAAGTTATACAAAAAACTGAAGAGGGGAAAAAACTGCAGGATTTAATGCGGATTCTAGAAGATAAAGTTTCTAATGAAACATGGAGTGATTTTCAGAACCTTTATACAAAAACGCCTAAACAAGGATTATTGCATTATTATTCTCTGAACTATGTATATGAGTTATTTAAATATCAGCAAAGTAATGAGAATCTTCAACCTTATATGAAACAAATAATTAATGAAATGTTGTCAATAAATGAATTTAAAGAAGCCTCTGATTTATCGTTATATTTTGCTAAATCAGTTGATAAAATGCTAGGAGAAATTTACAAGTCGGAGATACCAAAACAATTTGGTGATAAAATTGCAAAACCTAAATTAAAAAGAGTGATACAGGACTTACATGTTTCTATACAACGTACTAATTATGCACAATTCATATTTAAACATTACAAAAAAACTGAACAAGAAAAGCTTTTAAAATTATGTTCTGATTATGAAAAAGAGAAAAATCCGTATCCATATAGTAAAGAAAATAGAGAGGTAATTGGTAAGCTCGCTACAAATGATAAGGAACGGATGTTTCTTTGGTATAATGAAAGCATTTTTTCAATTCAGGCCTTTATCAAACAAATAATTTTTGAATCGCATTTTAATTTAATTTTTGAATTGAAACAAGAGGATGTAATAGCTAATCACGTTAAGGAAATTAATAGCTTAGAATTATTTAGAAGTAAAACTAATCAACCAGCGTATTTAAAGAGAGGAGCTATTATAAGATTTACAGCAGCTACTCAACAGCGATTTGGTTTAATAAATAGAAGTGTTTGTCATCTGCTAGAAGGAGTTTGTCAGATTGAGGGTTTCTTATATCCCGAGAAAGATAAAGAGCTTTTTATAAAATAAAATTGTAATTGACTTTAAAATCCGGAACTTTGAAGTGTATCTCTAATTGTTAGACACATTTAACAATTGGAGATGCACTTTTTTTATTCGTCCTTATTATTGTTAGATATCTTGTTAAAGAAAGGTTACTCATAGATTGCTTGCAAAAATTGAAAGTGAATGAAGAGAAGTTAAAAAATATGAAGAACATACGCAAATTTATAAACAGAAGCACAACGGAAAAATGCCAGGCATTCATTTTTTACAGTTACAAAGTACAGAGAAAAGGACGTGGAAGAGTTAGTAATAAATATGATGTTTTTGTAAAGGTCTATGTAATAGAAGAAATATAAAAAAGTGCTAACAAGTTTGCAAACGAACTTGCTAACACATATAAGAAATAGACATAAAATATCGCTGATATGCCACATTTAAAAATAGGCTTAATCAATAAAAAATCACTATTAAGAAATACCCATAAAACCATTCGTAATATCAAGAATATAATCATCCAGATATTCCTTTACTTTTAAGACGAAAACGAGGCATGATATTGATTTCTACCTCAGAGTTTGCGTCAAATAATAAAAAAATACGGTTTGTAAAACTAAAAATACAACAAGCTACAACCGGCATGAAATGGATTAAGATATTTAGAAATTTAAAAGATGATTTTCAAATAGGGGGAGAGGTGGATTTAGACCATATTCTCCAATATCCGAAAGATTATATTGTAGGAGAAAATAAAAGGGTGTTATTTCCATACAATGAGAGAATTTATAAAGTTCAAGGTACTAAAATAGAACCGGGTATAACAGTAAAGGAAAGAGAGTATTTATTTAAAGAATTTCAGCGTAAATTCTCTTATTTCACAATACTTCCAGAATGTAAAAAGGTAGCTACAAATAACAAAAATGAATTATTTCCTTTATTTGCACCAAAAGGATTAGAGACATTAATATTAGAAGTTTGGTCTGAAAATATAGCGCTGGAAATAGAACAAGCATTACTTGATAGCGAAATTGTTTTGACTAAAGTTGGTGAAAATTCTTATGTATTGAATACAGATTTTCCAGTGTTATTAAAGATTGTGAGATACAATATTGAAAAGGTGTTACAAAATCCATATAAAATGCAATATTGCCAAAAATATAAAACAAATCTTGTAGATGATGTTAAGAAAGCTGTCTATGCTACCGCGGGTAAGCGCAGTGATGCGACATTAGCATTAATCGCGATGAAGAATTGTGATGGACGCGAAAAAATTGATCCAAAACAAATTATTAGAGAGGGATTTGCACGAACAAACCGTATTTCAACATTTATTAATTTATTTATAGGACAAAATGTATCTCGTAAAACAATTGTAAATAGTATTTTTAGTCTATTAGAACAAAAAGGATTTTTGAGGCGTAGTTGGAATAAGATAAATTTACCTTGTACATATGTTAGTTTATCAATTGAACGAATATCGAAATTCGATTTCTTACCTATTTTTTCAAAAATAAAAGGAAAAGAAATTTTATATAAATTATATGGGAGTACAGAGTGGCAAACGATTGATTACGTATTATTAAATATAAATAAACATAATGCATTTTTACCACAACCATCAAAGAGAAATGATATGGGGGCTCTTTTTAAACAATATGTTTTCGAAACATTAATGGAAATTGTACAATATGCAAAAGAACAAAATGAACAAGTTTACTTCATTGTAGATGCAAATTTGAGAAAATATTGGATAAAAGAGTTACAAAATAAAGAAATTAATATAGATATTTTACCTGATATTGTTCCAGAGGTGTTAAAGGTTCCAAATTTAAATATTATTAGAATAAATACAGGTTTTGATGTACCAAGTTACGGTGTAATAGAATCTGATGATGCTCTAGATAGCATTGGCTTATATGCAGATCAAAAAGGGATGTATTATAGCACTGGTGAATATTCACTTAATTGTAGTGGGATTTTTCAGCGATATATACTTGAAATTTTACCATTGGGTGTAAAACCTGTAGAAAGGGATTATATCGCTAAAATGATACATTACATGTGCTGTAATTCTAGTATGCTTTCGAAAAAGAATGTACACATGACATATTCCGTACATATGGAAAAAGTAATGAAGACTTATATTACTGACATAGATGCAAGAGAGTTTAAAGAATTTGATGATGAATTGGATGTAGATGTAGTAAAGGTAGAAAAGAAAGATTCAATTACTCTACTTTAAATACTAGTAAACAAATCCTGCTCGTTATATCGATCAGGATTTGTCATTTTTTTATGTAAATAAGGATATCCTTTGTCAAGTATCTTTTCGTTTACATATTTACTTTATGTGCAGACAGGATTAATATGTTTTTTAGAAATACAAAAACTATATCATATGGAAAAAGATTTTTATTAATTGAAAAAATTTGAAAGGAATGGGGAATTGTGAAGAAATTAGATGTGCTCTTAATGCTATTGAGCGGCCTCTTTCCAATTGCAGGACTTACAAAGCAAATCCCTCTAGAACAATCTATATATATTGGAGGGCTTTTATTTTTTACTAGTTTCGGTAGTTATTTTGCTAAAAAGATGTATTCACGTATATGTAGCTGGATAGCGTATGCGCCATTTATAACATTACTGTTAGTTATTTGGCATCAGGATATTTCAACAAGTTCAATCATAGCAAATGCGAAAATTGCTGCATGTGTCGCGTTAATTCCATGTTTATTCCGTTTTCGTACATATGGACTTACTTTGGGCTTATTCTCATTATGGGCCGCTTTACTATGGGATATAAAAGAAGTACAGTCGTTAGTCATACTTGAACGCATAACGAGTTTAATGACAAGCCATTATGTATATATATTACTATTAATTGGAGGACTTGTATTAGGAGGATTACTTGCGATGTTCATTCACCGCAAAGAGAAAGATAATAAAGAAAATAAAAATCTACTTGGACCAAAAAAGAAACGCAAAAGATTATCAATTAAGATTCGACTTCCAAGGTTGCCGAAATTAAAGATGAAACTATTTAAGTTTGGTGGGAAAGAATCTAAAAGTAAAATGCCAGAAAAGATCCATGAGTATAAGTACGAAGAACCAGTTGCAACATATGAAATGACAGAGCAAATAGATCCATACAAAGAAAATGCAGTTCAAGGTCAAACAAGGATGGAACGCCGAAGAAATAGGTATAATGCATAATGAGGTTTAATAACCCCGTAATGACTTATCTTAATATTGATAAATCATTACGGTTTTTTTTATGTAATTAAATGAAGGTTGCTAATGTGGGGGGAACAGCATATTTTATAGGTGGGAACCAAAATGAAATAAGGGGAGGATAAAATGCTTATCATTACATATATATCTGCTTGTATATTATTCTTAGTTAGTTTTTTACATGTATATTGGGCTTTCGGAGGTAATTGGGGGACAAATAGTGTTATTCCAACTAAAGCAGGGGAAAAGGCGTTTACACCTCGTGCCGGAATGACATTGGTCATTGCATTATTATTAAGTATGGCAGCAATAATTTTGTTGCAACAAGCAAAAATTTTTCATTTTGCAGTTCCTAATGTTATTATTCAAGTCGGTTCCTGGATTTGTATGATCGTCTTTTCTATTAGAGTAATTGGTGAGTTTAATTATTTTGGTATCTTTAAACGACAAAAAGATACACACTTTGCTAGAATGGATACCGGTTTATATATTCCACTTTGTGTATTTTTATCTTTATCTTTCTTATTAGCAATAATTTTGTGAGTAAATAATAGTAGCTGCTTTTCTCAAAATACATGTAAACGTGAGAAATTTAAGGGTAAATAAAAAGGATGTAAGCGCCTTCTTGTCGAAATGTAAATTATTATGAAAGGCGGTGACACTATGAAGTATGTAAAAGTTAGTATGAATGGTGGAAGTGAACATAAATTCTCAATGACTTTAGATCGGTTTGAAGAACTTATTACTGCAGAGAATGGGATATTAGAAAATAAATTAGTATGTATTGAAAATGTAATGATTAATCCTACTAATATATCTTCTGTAGTTGAAAAAATTGGTGTACCGGCTAAGTTTATGGATGCTTAAAATGTTAGATAAAAAACATCCATTGGGGATGTTTTTTAATTTATAAATATGATAATCGTATAGTAAATATTTGAGTAGATTTTATAGCAATGACTATGCATATATTAAGTACCTGAACATGGTGCTTAATACATGCACGAAATAATAAGTACAAGCATATATTATGTAGTAGGACAAGATCTTCGTGTCCTACTTAATACTCAGAAAAAACCTCTAATCACATAAGAGCATCCAATTGCAGGGTGCTCTTATTTTTTATGAAAATCTACTACGAGCCTTATTTTATAGTAGGATGCAATAATAAAGGGCTATTTTGAAATAGTGTTTTTTAGCCTTTAATTTTAAATTTATCTTTAACGTTAATAAATATTAAAAATAATATGATAGCAGAAATTAAGTTAGATAAGTAGAAATCTTGATGAAACAGTAGTTCGAAGATGACATAGAAAGTAACGAATAAGGCGATAGTAGGTAGTATGCAAATAAATATAAATCTCCAATTTTTTAAGTAATGTTTATAATTTGTAAGTACTTTATCCATAAATATAGCTCCTATATTTTTGTTTTTATATAATTATACATTTAGATACAAGGATTTTCAAAGTAAAAATATTTAGCAATTCAAAAATATAAGAAGAGCTTTTGTTAAAAATCCAGATTGCTGTAGTAATCTGGATTTGACTTTAAAGAACTATACTAAAATGATACACTATAATCTACGTTATTTTTGAAATGAATAGAGGGATTTGTGTGATAGATAAAATTAAAAATGCTGTAGAGGATATGTACGAAGATGAGGCTAAAGGTTTACTTCAAAGTATTCTCATACAGTTAAACTTATTAGAAGAAAACTATAGTGAAGATACAATTAAAAATTTGATGGATATTCCGAAACAATTAACAAGTAATCCTACTTATAAAAGGAATGTAAAAGAAAGTACGCACGTACATATTGCTTTTGATGATTCAACGGCTGGTTGCTTGAAATATATGTTAAGTCAAGAAGAATTATTTGAAGAGAGTGTTGTTGCTTTTTCGGAATTCTTTTCAATTGGACCGATATATAGGTTGCATACGAATGAGGGACAACTAGCAAGACAGAAGTGGTTAATAAATAACTTAACTGCTTATGATAGTTATTTTGAAGAAGAATATTTATCAAGATTTATAGCAGCTATAGAAGAACTACATACTATTCCTGTTGAAACGCCTATTACAATTTGGAAGGCTGATAATGCACATGAACATGTAGGCTTAAGTTTTGTAATGGCACAATTAAAGGATAAGAAAAACATTCGAGTTATTAATACGTCTGAAGCAAGTAGAGAAATATTAAAACAAGAGTATGATATTCGTGGAACGGGAGAATTACCACCTGAAAGTTTAGCTCTATTCCAAAAAAGTTTTATAAAGTTACCTTATTTAACTGAAGAGAAGCGCATGAAGTTTGAACATGAGTGGAATAGATTATCGGAAAGCATAGAATGTTTAAGAGTGTGGAAAGAAAATGAAGTGCATTCTGTACAGGAAGATTATTTTGATCAATTTATAATTGAATGCGCGAAAAGCGTGGGTGCTGATCGAGAGTTCCTCAAAGCTCCTAGAGTAATTGGTGAAGCACTTGGTCTTGTTGAACAATTGGTTGGAGATACTTTCTTAGAATATCGATTGAAACAATTAATTAAACAAGAAGTATTTGAATTTGAAGGTTCGTTAGATGAAATGCGTTTTTATAGTGTGAAGTTAAGGAGATGATAAAAATATTCTATTTTTGAAAAACTCGTATTTTTAATAATACGAGTTTTTTAAGTTGAATTTGGGCTATACATAAGCTTCCCAGAGAGGGCATATCACATATGAATGATAAAGGTAATGAATGAAAAGAAGGTGATTTGTTAATATGTATAACCAACAAAATTATCCATATGATCAAGCGATGTATTATAATCCACAAAACTACGGGTATGAACCTACAAATGAAGTGAGAGATATTGAACAAGAAGATTACAGACCAGATGATGCGGAGGATGCTCCAACGTCACCACCACCGTCACAAGCGCCATCGTTACCGTCTACATTTGCTTCTCCAGCACAACCAGGCAATATGAAATCATGGATGTGTAACTGTTTAGGAAGATGGGGCTATTTACGCTTACATCGTCCTGGTCCTTTCGGAAGGGACTTATGGTTTTTTCCGACTGAAGTGAGAAGAAATGGAGTGTCAGGTTACACGTGGCAAGGTGGTCGTCGGCGTAAAGTAAGTTATCGCTATCAACAAATTAGTAATTTTATGTG
Source organism: Bacillus sp. ME78 (assembly GCF_903970865.1). Classification (NCBI taxonomy): domain Bacteria; kingdom Bacillati; phylum Bacillota; class Bacilli; order Caryophanales; family Bacillaceae; genus Bacillus; species Bacillus sp. ME78. The sequence goes on along the minus strand of NZ_CAJCKK010000040.1, from coordinate 17,682 downwards.
CTTCGCATAAAGAGAAGTGGGAGAGTGAAACGATTTTACTCTCTCACTTTTTTATTTTTCAATATACGAAGTAAGATTTTGATTAAAAATTTACAATTTTCACGTTTTTATTAGAGTATAATGCATATGTTGGGTTGGTTTTCAAAAACAAATGAGAGTGAGGGAATACAATGTCAATGAAAAACAAAGTTGGGTTAAGCATAGAGGATGGCATTAATTTAGCTTCAGCTCAGTTTAAAGAAGATGCGTATGAAATTTATAAAGAATCGCGAAAAAAACAACCTATATTATTTGTAAACCAAGTTGAAATCGGTAAAGAATGGCTCATTACTAGATATGAAGATGCTCTGCCACTTTTAAAAGATAATCGTTTAAAAAAAGATTGGACAAATGTGTTTTCTCAAGATATAAAGAACATGTATCTTTCCGTTGATAATAGTGACCACTTAACAACACATATGCTAAATTCAGATCCACCTAACCACAGTCGTTTACGATCTTTAGTTCAAAAAGCTTTTACACCGAAGATGATTGCACAATTAGACGGAAGAATTGAGAGAATAGCAGATGATTTGATAAGTGATATAGAGCGAAAAGGTACATTAAATCTTGTGGATGATTATTCATTTCCATTACCAATTATTGTAATAAGTGAGATGCTCGGTATTCCAAAAGAAGATCAAGCGAAATTTAGAATTTGGTCTCATGCTGTTATTGCATCACCAGAAACACCTGAAGAAATAAAAGAGACCGAAAAACAACTATCTGAGTTTATTACATATCTTCAATATTTAGTTGATATTAAACGAAAAGAGCCAAAAGAAGACTTAGTGAGTGCTTTAATACTTGCAGAGAGTGAAGGGCATAAACTTAGTGCTCGGGAACTATATTCAATGATAATGCTACTAATTGTAGCAGGACACGAGACGACAGTGAATTTAATTACAAATACGGTATTAGCACTTCTTGAAAATCCAAATCAATTACAGTTATTAAAAGATAATCCAAAACTAATTGATTCGGCTATTGAGGAAGGATTGCGTTATTATTCTCCAGTTGAGGTTACAACTGCAAGATGGGCAGCGGAACCTTTTCAAATTCACGACCGAACAATCGAAAAAGGAGATATGGTTGTCATTGCCTTAGCTTCTGCAAACCGTGATGAAACTGTATTTGAAAACCCAGAAGTATTCGATATTACTCGGGAAAATAATCGTCATATTGCGTTTGGTCATGGTAGCCATTTCTGCTTAGGAGCTCCACTTGCGAGGTTAGAAGCAAAGATTGCTATTACTACTTTGTTTGATCGAATGCCTGAACTAAAAATAAAAGGGAATCGTGAAGAAATTAAATGGCAAGGTAATTATTTAATGCGTTCTTTAGAGGAATTGCCTTTAACTTTCTAGAATAGTTAAAAGGAGACATGCATACATCGAAAATGATTTACATAGAGTATGTATGTGTTATTTAAATTCGAAATGGAAGGGTGAAGACATCCCAATGATCAACTAATTCTATTTGTAAGAGATCTTCGTTAAAAAACGAAATATTCTTCTGAATAGGGTTAGTCTGTACATTTATAGAAAAGGGATGTATTTCGCTCTGCGAATATATAGTCTTTTTATATGATTTGTGCTGCCTCCTGTTCAGAACATGAAATAGGAGGCTTTTTTATGTCGACAAATGTAGTAACGAAACAAAACAATGGGGTATCACAAGTATTAAAAAATCGGTTTGTTCAAGGGATTTTAGCATCAGCATTATTTTTACAAATAGGAATATGGGTTCGAAACTTTGCGGTATTACTATATGTAATGGAAATGACAAAAGGTGATGCTTTTGCAATTTCCATGATTTCAGTTGCTGAATTCGCTCCAATTTTTATTTTTTCATTTATTGGCGGTACCTTTGCTGATAGGTGGAAGCCAAAGAAGACAATGATATGGTGTGAAACGTTAAGTTCCATTTCAGTATTCGCTGTCTTAATTACGCTTATGTTTGGAACGTGGAAAATTGTGTTTTTTGTGACACTCATCTCTGCAATCCTTTCACAGTTTTCACAACCATCTGGAATGAAGTTGTTTAAACAACATTTATCAACGGAACAAATTCAATTAGCGATGTCTATATATCAAACGATATTTGCAATATTTATGGTATTAGGACCAATTCTAGGGACATTTATCTTTCATAGTTTTGGAATTTATATTTCAATCATCATAACAGGTATCTCGTTTTTACTTGCGGCAGTTGTATTGTTATTTCTTCCGAAAGATCTTGAAAACGACGTAGAAAAGAAAGATATCACTCTGCTGCAGGAGATGAAGGATGGTATTAAGTATGTCAAAAAGAAAAAAGCATTAACTTTGCTAGGGCTTTGCTTTATGGCTGCAGGACTAGGTATAGGATTAATTCAACCATTAGGTATATTTATTGTGACTGAGCAGCTAGGATTATCAAAAGAGAGTTTACAGTGGCTACTAACAGTAAATGGTGCGGGTATGATTGTTGGCGGAGCATTAGCAATGGTATTTGCGAAAAACGTTGCTCCGCAAAAGATGTTAATTATCGGTATGCTTGGTCAAGCAATTGGTATTGGCATTATAGGATATTCTACAAATTTATGGGTGACACTTACAGCTCAGCTTTTTAGTGGCTTAGCTCTTCCTTGTATCCAAATTGGTATTAATACGCTTATTATTCAAAATAGCGATACCGATTTTATAGGTCGTGTAAATGGTATTTTAAGTCCGCTATTTACCGGTTCAATGGTAGTAACGATGAGTATAGCTGGCTCATTAAAAGAGATGTTTTCATTAAGTATGATGTATGAAGGGACGGCTTTACTTTTTATAATTGGATTATTGTTTATTTTACCTATATACAATTTAAAGCCAGTAATAGCGGTAGAAAGTGAAATAAGTGGTAAAGGAAGTGCTGTACAAAATGAATCCTAATCCAAATATTAAATACCCTATTGAAGGAAATCAAAACGTTCAATTTATAAAAAATACAATAACAAAACCTAATATACTTGTTGGTGACTATTCTTATTATGATGCGAAAGATGGAGAAACATTTGAAAATCGAGTATTACATCATTATGAATTTCTTGGGGATCGCCTTACTATTGGAAAGTTTTGTTGTATTGCATTTGGAGTTAACTTTATTATGAACGGAGCGAATCATCGGATGGATGGATTTTCGGCATATCCATTTAATATCTTTGGAAATGGGTGGGAGAAGTATACACCTAGTTTGTCTGATTTACCTTACAAAGGCGATACAGTTATAGGAAATGACGTTTGGATTGGTATGGACACAACTATTATGCCCGGAATAAAAATAGGAGATGGTGCAATCATTGCAGCTAAATCTGTTGTGACTAGAGACGTCGCACCATATACAATTGTTGGTGGAAACCCTGCAAATAAAATAAAAGAGAGATTTTCAAATGAAATAATTCAAGAATTATTGCAAATTCAATGGTGGCATTTTGATATTGAAAAAATAACTGGAAATATTGATGCTATTGTACGCGGAGATATTGAACCATTAAGAAAGCTAAAAAGGGAATAAAAAATGGATGACAAATAGTATCATACCTCCGAATTTTGTTAATGATAATAGAACAAGGAGGTGTGATACTATGGCACAAGACGTTTTATGTGAAGTAAATAACTGTAAATTTTGGGCGAACGGTAATAAATGTAGTGCAGAGGCAATTTACGTAGTAAGTCATAAAGGTAAACATGCATCTACAACGGAAGAAACAGATTGCAAAACTTTCGATCCAGAAGTGTAAATGTTTGAAGGGTAGCCAAATCGTGGTTGCCCTTTTATTAATTATAGTATTGATAATAAATATCATTTTCATTCATTGTTTTTAACTTTTCTTGTTATTTTTTCATATTTTTTTCATAAGTGATGTAATCCAACTCAATTCATGTTCAATTCGTGATTTACTAAATTCAATGACTTCAGTAATAAAAGATGAGGTAACATCTAGAGACTGAATAGCAGTAAGCTGATTATGTAGTACGTTTTGACGTACAGTCAAAATCTCTTTTCTATCCTCATAGTCAAGTTTTTCAAATAGCGCAATACGAACAAGAAATTCTGTATTGTTTGTCGCAAGTTTTTCGGGAAACTCTCGTAACATTTCAGAAAAAATTTCTTCTCCTGTTTCTGTTATATCGTACATATTTCGGTTTGGTTTTCCGACTTGTTTATGTATTTTTTTCGTTATAGCACCCATATTTTCAAAGCGCCGAAGGGCTGGATAAAGCATGTTGTGATTTAATTCGAAATTTTCACCTAAACGATTTTGAACATTTTTTTTAATTTCATATCCATGTTTTGGTCCTGTCGTTAATTCTGCTAGTAGTAAAATGTCAACGTACATAAAAATCCCCCTTATATATTTCTCAAGTTCTCTAATGAAAAATCCCCTTTGGTATATGTTAAAATAACATATGATAGTTTATACAACTTTGGACTGCCGACCTATCACTTTTATTGTAAAAGAAAAGGGAGGAAAGAACTATGGCTTCACCTGAAAATGTTATTTTAGTTCACGAAATTTCAAAGCTGAAAACAAAAGAAGAATTATGGAATCCATATGAATGGTATCGTTTGATGAGGGATAATCACCCAGTTCATTATGATGAAGAGCAGGATGTATGGAATGTTTTTTTATATGATGATGTAAATCGTGTTTTATCAGATTATCGCTTATTTTCAAGTAGAAGGGAGCGCAGACAATTCTCAATCCCTCCTTTAGAAACTAGAATAAATATAAACTCTACAGATCCACCAGAACATCGCAATGTACGTTCCATTGTTTCTAAAGCATTTACTCCAAGAAGTTTAGAACAGTGGAAACCTCGAATACAGACTATCGCAGATGAACTTGTACAACATATCGAAAAATGTAGTGAAGTTAATATCGTTGAACAGTTTGCTGCACCTTTACCTGTTACCGTTATTTCCGATTTATTAGGAGTCCCAACAACAGATCGTAAAAAAATTAAAGAATGGTCTGATATTTTATTTATGCCGTATAGTAAAGAAAAGTTTAATGATCTGGATGCCGAGAAAGGGATAGCATTACATGAATTCAAAGCATACCTTCTACCGATTGTTCAGGAAAAGAGATATCATTTAACCGATGATATCATTTCTGATTTAATTCGAGCTGAATATGAAGGCGAAAGATTAACCGATGAAGAAATTGTAACCTTTTCATTAGGTTTACTAGCGGCTGGGAATGAAACCACTACAAATTTAATTATTAATAGCTTTTATTGCTTTTTAGTAGATTCACCTGGAATTTATGAAGAGTTAAGAAAAGAACCTAACTTAATTTTAAAAGCGATTGAGGAAGTATTACGCTATCGCTTTCCTGTTACATTGGCCCGGAGGATTACAGAGGATACAAATATATTTGGTCCTTTCATGAAAAAGAATCAGATGATTGTTGCGTGGGTTAGTGCAGCGAATTTAGATGAGAAAAAATTTTCACAAGCCTCTCAATTTAATGTACATCGAACAGGAAATGAAAAGCATTTAACCTTTGGGAAAGGTCCTCACTTTTGCTTAGGAGCACCACTTGCACGTTTAGAAGCTGAGATTGCATTAACTACCTTTATAAATGCTTTTGAAAAAATAGAGCTATCTCCATCTTTCTGTTTAGAAAAATGTATATTGGAAAATGAACAAACATTAAAATACTTACCTATTCGATTGAAAGCCAAATAAAAATCTTAACAAGGTGCATACATTTGCATCTTGTTTTTTTGTTTCTCAATTGTGAGTTTTCGGCAATTACCTTAATATGGAATTGTATAAAACGTAGAGGAGGATTCTTATGTTGACTTGTAATGGAAGTAAATCATTTCAAAAGTTTATTAAAGGTGTTACAAATCTTATGGAAAACGGTTTATTTGAAGAAGAAATAGTGTGTGGCATTGAAAAATTACTAGAAGAACTTTTAGAAAAGAAAACATGGCTTCCGTTAGAAAAACAGAAGGCCAATTTGACCCAATATGCAAGACATTTATTGTATGAAGATCCGCTCAAACGTTTTGAAGTACTAGCTCTCGTATGGAAAGATGGACAATCTACACCTTTACATGATCATGACGGCACATGGGGAGTAGAAGGCGTTTTTTCAGGAAGGATAATGGTACAGAACTTTATACAAACGAAACAACTTGGAAATTCACTTGTTTATTTAACACATACAGGAAATCTTTATTTGGGAGAAGGAGAAACTGATAAAGTAATTCCACCAGCAGATTGTCATATTCTTGAAATTAGCGAAAATGAAAGCGTTATTACGATTCATGTCTATGGAAAACGATTAGAAAAGTTTAAAGTATATATCCCAACTGAAGAAAAAAACGTGTACATGTGTGAGACAAAATACATTAGTTATAATTCATAGTTTAAAATCCAAAGCTTTTTTAAAAAGAAAAGCTTTGGATTTTATTTTTAATTATTTCTTGACCTGAAACGCTTTTCATAAATTATAAATAAGAAGTACCTCACGAGGATTGTATGGAAACGATACCTAATAATTAATTAGAACTCGTGTATTTATAGAAAGTGGTGAAGAAATAATGAAATTAATCGCAATTGATTTAGATGGAACTCTTCTTTCGGGGAATAAAATGATAAGTAAAGAAAATGCAGAAGCAATTCGAACATGTCAAGAAGCTGGCCATGTTGTAGCAATTTGTACAGGACGTTCTATTGTTGACATTGAGCGATTATTGTTAGAAGTTAATTTAGAGTGTCCAATCATTGCGGAAAATGGGGCTCTTATATATAAAGATAAAAAAATGATGAGGAGATATCCAATTCAAAATATGCAGGCACTTGAAATTGTAGAATATCTTGAAGAGAATGGTTTATATTATCAGCTTTATACTGATAAAGGTGTGTATGTACCGGATTATGGAGTAGAGAGTGTACGTAATGAAATTGAGTATGTGAAGAATTCAAAAGAAAATTTCGACTTGAAAGAGTTAGAAACAATCGCAGCATTATATCTTGAGCATACAGCGTTTCATAGTGCGGAAAGTTGTAAACCAATTGTAGAAACAGATATACATGTGCATAAACTATTACCATTTTCTTATGATATTGAGAAATTAAAAAAACTAAAAGAAACATTTCTTCATAATACAGATTTAGCAATTACATCTTCATATTGGCACAATTTAGAGATTAATCATCGAGATGCTCAAAAAGGGAATGGATTATATACTTTAGCAGAACATCTTAATATTCCGGTTGAAAACACTGTAGCGATAGGTGATGGATTAAACGATGTTTCTATGATGGAAAAAGCGAATATATCAATTGCAATGGGAAATGCAGTTGAAGAAATAAAAGCAATGTGTAAATACGAAACGTTATCAAATGAAGAACATGGTGTGGCACATGCTTTATATAAATATGTAATGTAATTAAAAAAAGAAAAAAGAATCCAAATGGATTCTTTTTTCTTTTTTATTAGGGGTAAGGTATTCTATGAGATTCATAGAAGCCTTATTACATTTCATTATATAGAATATATTGGAATAAATGTGTATATTTTTCATAAAAATTGTGAATATTTTATGAACTTTATACTTATTGCATGTTTATACCGCTATTAGTGACGCGTATGACTCTCAAGTGAAAATTCAGTGAATGTAAGGAGGAATTCAAGTTAGCTAGACAATAAATGAGGAATGGACGAAATATATTCTTTTCTTGTTTTAATTGAAAAATAAAATTTGTTCGAATAATTATTCTACAGCTATATACCTACACTAGCTTTCTTCGTATAATGGAGAAGTATGAATTTTAGATTTGTATTAATTTTACATATTGAGGTGAACAAAGAATGAATTCGCGGCTAATGGAACTTATTGATGTGAGTACAATAGAAACCATGGCAGAACAATTTTATAAATTAACTAACATATCACATCAACTTCTTGATGCTGAAAAAGAGTGTGTTTTTTCATTCGGAATGAATGAAATAAAAAAGAGTAAACTTCCAAAGATTGAAATCCCCATTTTCTTATACAATCAACATTTAGGATCTTTTGTTGTATGGTCCAAAAAAAGTGAAATTTTCAGTTGTCAAAAATACTTTGAAATGCTCTCAAGTTTAATTTTAGATGGTGCAATAAAAGTATTTCAAAGTAAAAATACAACGTTGCTTTCTCGGAAAGAGGAGGAACTACATACGATTTTACAAAACATGCCTGTTATGGTCGATGCGCTTGATTATAATGGAGATTTTGTTTTGTGGAACCGAGAATGCGAAATCGTAACAGGTTATACCGCTGAAGAAATAATTGGAAATCCAAATGCACTGCAATTATTGTATCCTGATCATAATTATCGCCATCAAATACAAAAGAAATTTTTAACTTGTGGAAAAAATTTCAGAGATTGGGAAATGCACTTAACATGTAAAAATGGTGAAATCAAAACAATAATGTGGTCGAATATCTCAGAACAGTTTCCTGTAACAGGATATAGTTATTGGGCTGTTGGTGTAGATATTACGCATTTAAAAGCGATAGAAGAGCAGTTAAAACAACAAACATCTGAACTGGAATTAATTTTTAAAGCTTTACCAGATTTATGTTTCTTAACAGAAGATGATGGCACGATTATTGATTACAAGGCAGGATCTCCTACGAAGTTTTACGTACCCGCAGAAGCTTTTATGGGAAAAAAGTTTTACGAAGTATTACCATCTTCAGTAGCACAGCAGTTTCAGGAAGCCATTAATCAAGTGAAGGAAAAAGGAACGAATGTAATTGTAGAATATCCACTCACACTTAATGGAAGTATTGATTTCTTTGAAGCTAGGTGCTTACCATTATTACGTGATAAAATTATGATTATTGTACGCGACATTACAGAGCGAAAAAAGACAGAAGAATTGTTAAACAAATCAGATACGCTTGCAGCAATTGGTCAATTAGCAGCTGGCGTAGCTCATGAAGTAAGAAATCCTTTAACTGTAATTAAAGGTTTTATACAGTTATTCCAAATTAATAAAGAAGATCAAGAAAGATATTTTGATCTTATGCTTTCTGAAATTGAAAGGATAGAAGCGATCCTGCAAGAATTTCTGTCAATTGCTAAAACAGATGAAATAAATACAGAAAAGAAAAATATTTATCAAATTTTTAAAAATGTCGTATCGTTAATGAATACAAAAGCAATTATGACAAATATTCAAGTTGAACTATTTACGGATGACAAAGATATAATTATTGAATGCTCAGAAAATCAATTGAAACAAGTATTTATTAATATTTTGCAAAATTCAATCGAAGCTATGCCAAATGGTGGGGAAATTTCAATTCACATAAAAGAAATAAATGATGATGGTGTCATCATTCATGTAATAGATGAAGGAATAGGAATACCTGAAGAAAGAATTAAGAGATTAGGTGAACCTTTTTATAGTACGAAAGAAAAAGGGACTGGTATTGGATTAATGTTAAGTTATAAAATTATTGAAAGTCATCAAGGGACAATTAGTATCATGAGTGAGGTTGGTGTCGGGACAACAGTAACTATTTACTTACCGAAAGTACTAAGTAAACAATCTCTTTCTAATTGTGACGACAAATGTATACCAATACGCACTAGTAGTAATTCTTAAATCAATTAATACCCAATAACAAAGCGATTAGTGAAAACTAAGCTTTTTGTTATTGGGTATTTTTTATATTTAATTTAGTAAACTTTACCTTTTCTTTACCTTTGTTTTAATTTCTATTAAGTTTTAAACATTATATTAATATTTGTACAAAGCAATGTATAGAAATTGTACATTACTTTTAATATAGAAATGTGATTATTATTTGAAATATTGTAAGGAGGAGATTATGACAAGGTGAAAAAGCAAGAGAAGAAAAGTGGTAGAGTAGTACCTCTCCGGTTAAATATTTTATTCCTTTGTGTATTTTTATTATTTTCTGGCATTATTATTCAGTTAGGGAAAGTGCAAATTTTTGATGGAGAAACATATAAAAATGAAGTAGAGAAGAGAGAAAATGCAACCGTGGGCCTTTCTGTACCACGTGGGAAAATATTTGATCGTGAAGGAAATCCAGTAGTTGATAATAAGTCTTTACGTACGATTACATATACAAAGGTGAAAGGTGTAAAACAAGAAGAAATATTAAAATCAGCAAGACAACTTGCAGATATTATTGAAATGCCACAAGAAGATATAGATAAGTTAACTGAGACTGATAAGAAAGACTTTTGGATGCAATTAAATCCAGAACTTGCTCAAGACTTAGTATCAAAAAAAGAAATAGATAAGTTCCGAGATAAGGATATTACCGGAAAAGAGCTAGACAAAAAAATAGAAGATTTAAAAAGGAAACGCGTTACAGATAAAAATCTTCAAGAACTAACGGCTAAAGATATAGAAGTGTTAGCTATTAAAAGTAAAATGACCTCAGGTTTTCAAATGGCACCTCAAATTATTAAAAAGGACGTTAGTGAACAGGAATATGCGGTGATTAGTGAAAATTTAGCGAACCTTCCAGGAGTAGACGCATCAGTTGATTGGGAGAGAATCTATGTAAATGATGGATTATTCCGTTCTGTCCTTGGTAACGTTTCAAATGCTGATGAAGGATTGCCACGTGAACGATTAGATTATTATTTAGTGCGTGATTATAGCCGAAATGATAGGGTCGGCAAAAGTTATATCGAACAGCAATACGAAGATGTACTTCATGGTACAAAAAAAGAAGTAAGAAGCATTGCTGATAAACAAGGAAATACTATTAGAACGGAAACTGTTACTGAAGGGAAAAGCGGTAAAAATTTAACTTTAACAATAGATATGGAATTGCAAAAAAAAGTAGAGGAGAGCATAGAAAAAATATTAAAACAATATAAAGGATCAGAATCAATGTTAGACCGTGCTTTCGTAGTGATGATGAATCCAAAAAATGGTCAAGTATTATCAATGGCTGGGAAAAAGCTTGTAGAAAAAGACGGGAAAATGGAAGTAGAAGATTACGCTTTAGGCACGCTGACTAGTTCTTATGAGCTTGGATCAACGGTTAAAGGTGCGACAGTGTTAACAGGGTTTGAAACAAATGCAATAACTCCTGGAACACATTTTTATGATGCACCTATGAAGTTTAAAGGAACTAAGGAGAAGAAGTCTTGGAAAAATTTTGGTGATATAGACGATCTAAGAGCGTTACAAGTATCTTCAAACGTTTATATGTTTAATATAGCATTAAAAATTGCTGGAGTGGATTATGTGAAAAATAGTTCACTAGATATTAAACAAGAATATTTTGATAAAATGAGGTATTATTTCAGGCAATTTGGATTAGGCGTACAAACTGGTATTGATTTACCAAATGAAACTGCAGGACAAATTGGAAGAAAAGATAATCAGCCTGGTTTCTTATTAGATTATTCTATTGGACAATATGATACGTATACACCACTTCAGCTTGCACAATATATTTCGACTATCGCAAATGGAGGGTATCGAATGAAACCGCAAATTGTTCAAGAAATTAGAGAACAAACCGTTCAAAAAGATGAGGTTGGTAAAGTAGTACAATCAATAGAACCCGTTGTTTTAAATAGAATCGATATGAAACAAGAATATATTAATCAAGTAAAAGAAGGATTTAGAAAAGTATTTCAAGAAGGAGATGGAACGGGAGTAAGAGCGTTCCAAAAAGCACCATATAAACCAGCTGGTAAAACAGGGACCGCACAAACTGTATATGGTGGAGAAAATGAAATTGGGCGAAATGCCAAAGGCGATCGTAGAGAATGTTATAACTTAACATTGGCTGGATATGCGCCATATGATGATCCAGAAGTAGCATTTTCTGTTGTAGTACCGTGGGTTGAAAATGATAAATCGGGCATTAACTCCGATATTGGAAAAGAAGTTTTAGATGCTTATTTTGATTTGAAAAATAAGCGATTAACTGGTGAAGCGCCAAAAACAGATAACTCTAAAGAGAATTAAAATGGACGAAACGTCTCTAGCATTCATGTGAACTAGAGGCGTTTTTATCTGGGAATAGATTGGAAATGAGGTATATATGAAGCTGTTTATTCTAAAATATTGGAGGAACATATGTAGCTACATCTTAATTATAATAGGGGTTATTTTTATTAATAAGTCATTTTTATTTTGTATGGTAGAAGGAATTTCGATGCAACCTACTTTAAATGAAAAAGATTATATACTTGTTAATAAGGTAAACGTCTGTTTATCGTCTTTTCATCATGGGGATGTTGTCATCATAAAAAAAGAAGACGAGCCTACTTACTATGTGAAACGAATTATTGGATTATCGGGGGATAATATACAATTAAAAGAGGATGAGGTATATATTAACGGTAAAAAGCGTGATGAGTCGTATATACATTTAGATATGTTACAAGTATCCAATCGTTTTTCAAATTTTAGAGAAATAAAAGTTCCTACGCATAAATTATTTGTGTTAGGTGATAATCGTAATCATAGTAAAGATAGTAGGAATACACTTGGACTTATTGATGAGTCAAATATAATAGGTAAGGTAGAAATGGTATTTTATCCATTTGATCATATAAAATGGATAAAATAATTCTATTAACGATTCACATTTTATAAAATAAATCATATATTAATAGCATAGGACAAGCAGAAAAGCTTGTTCTAACCTCACAGAACACTCCTTATCACGGTTAGGCATCTACATAGGTAGATGCTTTTTTTATGTTGATGACTGAAAATTATTTATCAACATAATGTAACAAGCACTTTAGGACTATTAGGGGACGATTATATGTACAAATAACAGTATGCTTAATTAAAACAGTGAAATATAAGGAGTGAGGATTAAGTGCTAAATATTTTAGTGGTTAATTTTCCAGCAGAGGGACATGTAAACCCTACATTAAATTTAGTAAAAGCCTTTACTGAACGAGGGGATCACGTACATTATATTACAACGACAAACTTTAAGGATAGAATTGAAGATTTAGGAGCTACTGTACATACTCATCCGGATCTATTAAAGGAGATTTCTATTGATGCTGAAACCTCATCTGGATTAAATGCTTTCTTTCATGTGCATGTTCAAACTTCTTTATATATATTGGAAATTACGAAAAAATTATGTGAAAGTATAAATTTTGATTTCGTAATTTATGATATATTTGGCGCGGGAGAGTTAGTAAAGGAGTATTTACAAGTTCCAGGTGTAGTTTCCTCACCTATATTTTTAATTCCTTCAGAGTTTTTGAAGACATTACCTTTTCATCCAAATGCAGATATACCATTCCAACCAGAGGAGATCTCTGAAAAATTACTAAATCAGATGGAACATAAATTTGGAGTAAAACCAAAGAATAATCTTCAATTTATGAATAATAAGGGTGATGTTTGTTTCGTATACACAAGTCGTTATTTCCAACCTAATAGCGAATCGTTCGGAGAAAATAACATTTTTATTGGACCGAGCATTTCAAAGCGTAAAACAAATATAAAGTTTCCACTGGAATCACTTAAAGAGAAGAAAGTTATTTACATTTCAATGGGAACACTGCTTGAAGGACTCGAACCATTCTTTAATACTTGTATTGATACTTTTTCAGATTTTGATGGGATAGTTGTAATGGCAATTGGTGATAGAAATGATATTTCAAAAATAAAGCAATCGCCAGATAATTTTATAATTGCTCCATACGTACCTCAATCAGAAATATTAAATGATGCAGATGTTTTTATTACACATGGTGGTATGAATAGCGTACACGATGCCATTCATTATAATGTCCCATTTGTAATAATACCGCATGATAAAGATCAGCCTATGATAGCGCAAAGATTAACTGAGCTTGAAGCGGCACATAGACTATTGAAAGAACATGTTAATGTGCACACTTTAAAAGGGGCTGTAACAGATGTTCTTTCAAATGAAAAGTATAAAAATGGTATAAGAAAACTTAATGATAGCTTTTTAGAATGTGGTGGTTCAAAAGAAGCAATTGCAGTTATTGAATCTCTTTTAAATAAAGTAAAACTTTAATCGGTAGGGGTTTTACTGCCCATAAATAGCGGGATAAATAGTCATAACTTTATACAAGCATAGAGGTTCTCACCTTTATGCTTGTATATTCTTATCCAGCAAATTGCACAGCAGTATTTGCATGTAAAAAAGCAGTATCAAAAACGGGAACAGTAAGATCATTTTGGGAGATGAGTAAAGGTATTTCAGTGCAGCCTAATAATATACCTTCAGCACCATTTTGAATTAATGATTTTGTAATTTGTAATAACTCTTCTTTAGATGTTTCTGAAATAATCCCTCTACTTAATTCATCTAATATGACATGGTGGATAAAAGTTCTTTCCTCGTCATTGGGGATAATTGTCTCAATGTTATATTTCGCTAATCGTGATTTATAGAAATCTTGCTCCATCGTTTGTTTTGTTCCTAATAGTCCGATACGTTTTATATTCTGTTCTACCATTTCTTTAGCACTTACATCACCAATGTGAAGAAGCGGGATAGATATTGCTTGTTCTACTTCCTCGGCAAATAGATGTACGGTATTTGAACACATTAATAAACATTCAGCCCCAGATTTTTCAACTTTCTTTGCAACTGTAACTAGTTCATTTTTCACTTCTTCATATTGATGGTTTTGTAATAAAGTAGTTACTTCACCAAAATCCATACTATATAAAACTAACTTTGCATTTTGATCGTATTGAGAGAGTGTAAGCGTATTAATATGTTTATAGTATAATGATGTAGATTCCCAACTTAATCCTCCAATCAAACCAATCACTTTCATAATGCATTCCTCCCGAAACGATTTTGAATTCATTATTTCACAATTCCGATAAGAATACAATGATTTAAATGCGCCATTTAACAAAAAATAAAAATAGTAAGAAAAGTGTTGAAATTTACACTTTTTAGTGCCATAATACGAATTACAAATTAATACTTATCCAGAGAGGTGGAGGGAACGGCCCTAAGAAACCTCAGCAACCCCTATGCAATTTTATAGGAAGGTGCTAATTCCGCAGAGGACACGTTGTGTTTTTTGAAAGATAAGAGGATTCTTGAACGTGAAAGAAAATGACCTCTTATATAAGAGGTCATTTTTTGTTGTATAGAAAGGGAGTGTAGATGCATAATTCATTTTTAAATTAAATATAGAGTAATAAAAGTTGACTAATATGAGAGGGGAATTGTAATGAACAAATTATCAACAAAGTTAGTAGTAGCAATCGGTATTGGAGCAGCATTATACGGGATATTAGGACTTTGGGGATTTTCTATTGCACCGAATACATTTATTAAACCAGCATTAGCTATATTAACTGTTTTTGGAGCATTATTTGGTCCAGTGGCAGGACTCTTAATCGGACTTATCGGTCATACCGTAACAGATACGATTGCTGGATGGGGGATTTGGTGGGGCTGGGTTATTAGTTCAGGGATTATTGGTTTTTCGATGGGTCTTATTCAAAAAAGAGTTGGTTTTAGTGTGAAAAACGGGTCGTTTAACAAGGGGCATATTTCTTATTTAGCAATTACTGGGTTAGTTGGTATTGTCATTGCTATTATATTTGCTGGGGCATTCGATATTATTGTGATGGGAGAACCATTTGACAAAATTGTTATACAAGTATTAGGAGCAACAATTTCCGATGTTATCGTTTTCTTAGTAGTTGGATTGCCACTTACAATTGGCTTGGCAAAATCTAATAAGAAACATACACATTTAAAAATTGAAAAGTAGGGATGTTAACATGAAACCAATTATTTCGTTTGAACAATTCACCTTTCAATATGGGCATGCTGCGCAGCCTACTTTAAATGATATTACCTTTCATATATACCCTGGGGAAAAGGTGCTAATTGCTGGACGAAGTGGTTCAGGAAAGTCGACATTAGCTCATTGTATCAATGGGCTAATCCCATTTTCTTACGAAGGGACTAGTACAGGTAACGTTTTAATTGCCGGTAAAGACCCGAGGGAAGGAAGTATTTTTGAACAAAGTAAACAGGTAGGAACAATTTTGCAAGATCAAGATGCTCAGTTTATTGGTCTGACAGTAGAAGAAGATGTAGCTTTTTATTTAGAAAATGAATGTGTAAAGCAAGATGACATGAAAAAGATTGTTTCGGACTCATTAAGAAAGGTGAAGATGCATACGTTTCATAAACAAAGTCCACATGAATTATCAGGAGGTCAAAAGCAAACAGTTTCTCTTGCTGGTTTATTAACAACAAATGCGGATATATTATTGTTCGATGAACCGTTAGCGAACTTAGATCCACTAAGCGCCGTACATACGATAGAACTTATGAAAGATATACATGAGCAATATAATAAAACGATTGTTATTATCGAACATAGGATAGAAGAAATTTTAAAGCTGGATTTAGACAAAGTTATATTAATTGATGAAGGTAAAGTCATTGCAATAGGAACACCAAAAGAAATCTTAGCGTCAAATATATTGCCACGTATTGGCTTAAGAGAGCCTATTTACATCGAAGCATTAAAGAGATTACATTTTGATCGTAATAATGACGTAATATATCCAATGGAAAACCTTCAAAAAGAAAAGGTAGGCAACGTTCTAAAAGAGTGGATGGAGAAACAAGTCATATTAAAAGGTAATACTAAAAACAAGGAATTACTTAAAGTGGAGAATTTATCATTTTCATACCCTAATAAACAAAAAGTATTAGAAAATGTAAACCTTTCAATATATGAAGGAGAAATTGTGGCACTGTTGGGACATAATGGAGCAGGGAAATCCACATTAGCTCATAGTCTTATAGGCATAAACAAAATAAAAAATGGGAAAATCTTGTTAGAAGGTGAAAATATTAGTTCTTGGTCTATTCGTAAACGTGGAAAAATCATATCTTACGTGATGCAAAACCCAAATCATATGATTACACAGCCTACTGTTTTTGAAGAAGTTTCATTTACATTAACATTACATAATTTTTCTAAGGAAGAAATTAAGAATAGAGTAGAAGGAACTTTAAAAATTTGTGGTTTATATCCATTTCGTAATTGGCCAATTCAAGCACTAAGCTATGGGCAAAAAAAGAGATTAACAATCGCATCTGTATTAACAACAAATCCTAAGCTTATCATATTAGATGAACCGACAGCGGGACAAGATTATTATCATTATAAACAATTTATGTCGTTTATTAAAAAACTAGCTAAGAAGGGTATTTCATTTATTTTTATCACTCACGATATGAATCTCGCACTAGAATATGCAGACCGTGCAGTAGTTCTACATGAAGGGGAAATTATTGCGGATAATACAGTGTCGAATGTATTTGGTGATCAAGAAACGTTACAAATAGCTAACTTAAGAGAGAGTTCTTTAACCAAGCTTGTTAAATTTAGTGGGATTGCATGTCCGGAAAAATTTATGGAACTTTATTTAGATAGTAATAGGAGGGAGGAAGGTGCATAGTACATATTTTCATCGTATGGATGGGGTAGTGAAATTGTTTTTATTTATTTTTTGTATGACGCTTACTTTTTTGTTTTTTGATTTTCGGGTGTTGCTAATACTATTTATTATTGGGTGTATCGGACTCAGCATTGCTAAAATTC
>NZ_CAJCKK010000039.1:0-36174 GCF_903970865.1 Bacillus sp. ME78 | reverse complement strand
CGAACGAAGCTGGTTTAGGGAGTGCACCAATTGCTGCTGCGGCTGCAAAAACTGATTCCCCTGCAAAACAAGCTTTAGTTTCAATGACTGGTACTTTTCTAGATACGTTTATTGTATGTACAATTACAGGACTAGTATTAATTACTACAGGTGCTTGGAAATCTGGTAAAACTGGCGTTGAAGCTACAACACTTGCATTCCAATCTGTATTTGGTACTGCTGGTAGTATGATTCTCGGTATCGCAATTATTTTATTTGCCTACTCTACTATTTTAGGCTGGTCGTATTATGGAGAAAAATGTGTAGCTTATTTATTCGGAGAAAGTGCTGTTAAATATTATAAAGCAATCTTTATCGTCATGATTGCAATTGGTGCTAATTTAAAGCTAGGAATCGTATGGACATTTGCTGATATTGCAAATGGACTTATGGCCATTCCAAACTTAATTGGTCTAATTGGATTAAGTAGTATTGTTGTTGCTGAAACGAATCGCTTTTTACAAGCAGAGAAATTGAAAGAAAATAATAAAAAACAGGCAAGTTAATCTATGAAAAAAGGAATGACTCATACATGATGGGCATTCCTTTTTTCATCCCCTCTTTTACTTAATTACTATCATTAAAAATATATTTATATCAATGTTTACTCCTTTTTATTCCTCCAAAAGTTTTTCACATAAATGTCATAAATCGTATGGTCTAACTATATAGTTGAAAAGGAATGCGACATTAAAGTGTCGCTGAAAAACTCATCCAAGAAAAGGGAGGAAAAATCTTTTGAAAAACAAAATCATTGTTTTCCTATCTGTTTTATCATTTATTATTGGTGGTTTCTTCTTTAACACGAATACTTCAAGTGCTGAAACATCATCTACTGATTACGTTCCTAACCAATTAATCGTTAAGTTCAAACAAAATACATCTTTAAGTAATGTGCAATCTTTTCATAAATCTGTCGGAGCTAATGTCTTATCTAAAGATGATAAGTTAGGTTTTGAAGTCGTACAATTTTCAAAAGGTACTGTAAAAGAAAAAATAAAGAGTTATAAAAATAATCCAGATGTGGAATATGCAGAACCGAATTATTACGTTCACGCCTTTTGGACTCCAAACGACCCATATTTTAATAATCAATATGGATTACAAAAGATTCAAGCTCCACAAGCTTGGGATAGCCAACGAAGTGATCCTGGTGTAAAAGTAGCTATTATTGATACAGGAGTTCAAGGCTCACACCCTGATTTGGCTTCGAAAGTAATTTACGGGCATGACTATGTTGATAACGACAATACATCTGATGATGGTAATGGTCATGGTACACATTGCGCTGGAATTACTGGAGCACTTACGAATAACAGCGTCGGAATTGCTGGTGTTGCCCCACAAACTTCAATTTATGCTGTCCGCGTATTAGATAATCAAGGAAGTGGTACTCTTGATGCTGTAGCGCAAGGTATTCGAGAAGCTGCTGATTCGGGTGCAAAAGTAATTAGTTTAAGTTTAGGAGCTCCAAATGGTGGTACTGCATTACAACAAGCCGTTCAATATGCATGGAATAAAGGCTCTGTTATAGTTGCAGCGGCTGGAAATGCTGGAAATACAAAAGCTAATTACCCTGCTTATTACAGCGAAGTAATTGCAGTTGCTTCTACAGATCAATCAGATAGAAAATCTTCATTCTCTACTTATGGTAGCTGGGTAGATGTTGCAGCACCAGGTTCAAATATATATTCCACATATAAAGGAAGTACGTATCAATCATTAAGTGGTACATCTATGGCAACACCTCATGTTGCAGGAGTCGCTGCCCTTTTAGCAAATCAAGGATATAGCAATACACAAATCCGCCAAATTATTGAGTCAACTTCTGATAAAATTAGTGGTACAGGTACGTACTGGAAAAATGGTAGAGTCAATGCATTTAAGGCTGTACAATACGCTAAGCAATTACAAGAAAATAAAGCTTCTTAAGAAAACTTTAATCAGTCGATCTACCATGAATGCGGAATAAAATAGAAGGAGAGACTTCTATAATTAAAGCCTCTCCTTCTTACAAACTATATTACTCTCCCTGCTTTTTAACCATATGTAAATACAGTACAAAATCCATCATTGTCGACGAATGACCAAGTTGACGGATCATCGCTGTTATATTTCCTCTATGATATGTACCATGATTTACGACATGTTGCACTAATTCTAAAATCGAAGTTTCTAATGCCCCTGCATATGGGTTCTCAATAACAAATACAGCATTCACATCTTGTATTGTAATTAAAAAGTCTTTATATTGATTTGCCATGTTTTCAAACATTTTTTCTAATTCATGTAACGATTTAGTTTCAATTTGTTTTCGTAAATCTTCTCGGTCTTGTATTGCTTCATTCATACTTTTACCATGCAATATGTGTAACCACACTTGATCTGTAATATAAATATGCACAAAAGTATCCTTAATGGATGGGAATACACTCTGTATCTGCTCCTTAAAAATTGTCTCATAGTTTGGTAACTCTTTTAATCGATCGAATAATCTAGTATTAGCCCAAGCATGGTAATCAAACTGCTTTAATATATAATCTTTCAATTTATATTACCTCCCTATTGTATGAAACGAATAATTTGTTTCTTCGTTTCCGATTCTCTATCAACCTTTGCAATCCCTTTTTCTTTCATTTCATGCTTATTTATCGTTTTATATTTTACATACGTATGAAATTCCGTTTGAAATGGAAATGGTGTAATCCGAATTGTTTCCTCGTCCACCCATTCAGCTTGAATAAGTTTCTCATCCTTACTATTAAACATTTCTGTTCCTTCAAAACCATCTTTAAATAAATCAATTTCATCTTTCTTTTTTACACCAGGCTTATTCATACATACGTATAAAGAAAGTTCATCACAAAACTTTAATAATCTATAATGTTTATCAAACATCGCAAACTGTTCCTTTGTTAACGTTTTCAAAATTCTTTTTTGTCGTTCTAATTCATGTTTATAAAATGACATCATCTCTTCATCTTCCTCGTTTAGTGGAAATGATAAAAAATGTTTACTGCAAAGCAATGCCCCGTATGGATTAGAGTTTTCAATTTCATTCAAACCAATCGTATAAAAAACAAAACGTAATGGGCTTGGACAATCCATAAATGTATATGGGATATTTTTAGCATCATTTAAAATTGGTACTTTATCTAGCTCTATCCATCCTCTGTCATGCTCATATATTGCATCAACTGTTTCTTTTAAATATGTTTTACCTTCAAAAAAGTCTTCTTTTATATGCTTTGCAATCTCTCCAGCTAAAAAACCATGATCATGTTGACGAATTAATATACTTTCCTTCTCATTTTTTTCACGAAAAATCATTCATATACTCCCCCTCATCCTCATATTAAAGCTTTTTATATGCATCGATTCTTAATTAATCCCTAAATAATAGAAGGGATTCAGTCTCTTGCAACGAAATTAACATAATTATATAGTATTCTATCTAATCATAGTGATAGCTTTATCTTTACTATCTATTATACTAAAACATTCATTCCAAAAATTTTTTTATGAGGTGAAAACATGAACAAAACAGAATTAATTAAAAACGTAGCTCAATCAGCTGATATTTCTCAAAAGGACGCTTCTGCAGCTGTACAATCCGTATTTGACACAATTGCTAATGCATTACAATCTGGCGATAAAGTTCAACTAATCGGTTTTGGAACTTTTGAAGTGCGCGAAAGATCTGCTCGTACAGGACGTAATCCGCAAACTGGCGAAGAAATTCAAATCGCCGCTGGTAAAGTTCCTGCATTTAAAGCAGGTAAAGAATTAAAAGAAGCTGTTAAATAACCAAGAAACCAGCCATTTTATAGGCTGGTTTCTTGGTTTTATTTAAGCAATTGCTTTATATTCTCTGCATGATACACTTCACAAATATAAAATACACATTTGCATTTACTTACAATTTGATACTTTCTAGTTGGATACACATTCGCTGTAACAGAACATCCATCAAACAATTCAATAATATTTCCAGATGGCTGATATCCTTCATATAATACATTTCTTCTTACTTCCATCTTTTCTATAAGCTTTTCAACAGGAATATTTCCACTCTCTAATTCACTCTTTATTGCGTCCGGTAAAAACGAAGTGTCTGCAAAAATTAGATTTTCAGATAACACCTTGCCTTTATAACTAACATTAGATACACGGTAAAGAAACGTTCCATCTTTATCAAAGAAATTCTTTGCTTCTTTCGGAATGTACTGTCTACCAAGTGCCTCTTGTTCAATAACATCAAACTGAACTGTATCATTTAAAAGCTTTTCTAAAGCATGAATGGATGATGTATCTCCAGAAAATAAAATATTTTTAATTGCTTGTACGTTATAAGTGAATTCATTCTTTCTATTTTCCGCTACTAACATGAGGAACACCTCTTCTATAATTTTTTTATTTAAGATTTAAAAGTGCTGCCGCATCTAATTGCGTAATTTCAGTCACTTCCTTACTGAATATTGCAACAGAGGCCCTATAATCTAAACTAGGCCTTACATCTTCCATCATTGTATTACTTGCTAACTCTTGTCTATCCTTAAAAACCAACAAGTTTGGAGGATCATTTGGAGCTGATACTGTAATATGTACTGGCGGAATCATTAGTCCTTCACCTGTCGCTTTCAGCACCGCTTCTTTTCGAGTCCAATATGTTAAAAATCCTTCTATTTTCTGTTCATTTGGCAGTTTCATAACTTGCGCTATTTCAATGTCTGTTAATACACCTTCTGCCATTTTCATAACATCTACATTTGGATTCATTTGTTCTACATCTATGCCAACAGGTGCAGATTTTGTAAAAGCAACGACAACCCACTCACCTGAATGTGAAACGGATAATTGCGGCATACCTTCTGGTAATTGTGGTCTTCCATGCTGCAATTTACATACTGAGCACATTCGATCAATTGGTACTTGGACTGGTGACATAGAAAGTATCTTACCGAGAACTAATCTACTTATTACACAACCTATTATAAAACGAGCTCGATCTGCCGAATGGTGATACGAATTTGCTTTCTCTTGCTCTATATCATTTAGTAATTTGTAATGCCATGATTGTAAATCCGAAATTCTTGCCCACCATATTTGACAATCATTCTCATTCAAAGTTGGAACAGAATCTACAACTTTACTTTCTATCATGTAAACTCTCCTTTATTCAACGAATATCAATTTTCATAAGAAAGCATACGTATATTGTTATTCATTGACAAGTACTTTCTCTTTTTTTGATACAGATAATGTTTTTTCTTTCTTCTTTGACATTACCTCTTTATCGGAAATACGTAAAGAAAATAGTAGTGCTATGAGCAAAAATATTGCTGATCCAATTAGTGCTGCTTGATATGGTAAAAAATCGGATTGAGCGTTATTACTTCCAAAACCAGCTAGTATACTAGCTAAAACAGCTACTCCTATTGCTGAACCTAGTCGATTTTGCACATTGAATATAGTAGTCGCTCTCCCCATAGAAGGCGGCGTGATATTGTTAAAGGCAGAAAATTGAACCGCACCGACAGATTGACCTAAGAAAATACCGATGCCAAACAATAATGCGCGGATTTGCCACGGATTCGTATCGTGATTTACAAAACTTAATAAAACAAAGATAACCACGGTACAAATTAATCCAATAGAAATTACCTTTCGCGCTCCTAATTTTTTATATGACCATGGCACAATTTGTGAAGAAATCATTAATCCAATCGCCTCTGGAAATGTCGTAAGTCCTGATTCCAGCGCGGAAACTCCTATCACATTTTGATACATAAGTGGAAAAACAAATAACATTCCTAGTAAACCAGCTGATGAAAATAATGATATAAGGCTCATCTTTCTAAAGACTGGTTCTTTTAATAAGCGTAAATCTAACATCGGTTGCTTTACTTTCAGTTCTACGATTATAAACAATGTAATGAATACAACCCCAGCTATCCCAGTACTCATAATTTCTGGAGAAATCCACCCTTTTGATGGCCCCTGGCTGAGTGCATATATGAGCATCGCAAATCCTGGTGCTGATAAAATAAAGCCGAGAGAATCAAAGCGACCAGCTGATTTTTCAACATGCTCTGCTAAAAATAGAAGTCCAAATAGCAATGCAACGATTCCAAACGGTAGATTAATATAAAATGCCCAACGCCAAGACATTTGATCTACAAAGAAACCACCTATGATAGGACCAACTGCTGGTGCTACAGCAATTGGAAGTACAATGAACCGAGAAATCTTCGGTCTTTCCTCTGGTGAAAATGTTCGAAATAACATCGCCATTCCGACCGGTGTTAAAAGCCCTCCACCAGCACCTTGAATGATACGGAAAATATTCAATGAAGTAATATCGTTAGCCATTCCGCATAAAGCAGAGGCAATTGTAAATACGAAAAGAGCAATTAAAAATACTCTTTTCGTACCAAATCGATCTCCTAACCAACCAGAAATCGGAAGGAAAACAGCTAAACTAACTAAATACCCAACATTAACCGTCCCCATTGCAGATGGAGGTACTTGTAGTTCTTTACTTATCGTTTGTAGTGCTACATTTACAATCGTTGCGTCCATCGCAGCCATAAACATCGCAGTTATATAAACGATACTTACGACTACTTTTGGATTTAGTTTTGCTTTCATTATCGTTTTCCTGCTAATGTTTTTTCACGAACTTGATTACTTTTTGGATTCAGATCTTTCCAGTTATATTCAACATATTCTAAGCAGCTCTGCCTACTAGCTTCTTCATATACGACACTCCAGCCAATAGGTACATCGAGAAAAGCAGGCCAGAGAGAATACTGGCCCTCCTCATTTATTAATACTTTATATGTGTAATTATCATTTTCAAATGGATTCGTCATACTCTACTTACCCCTTTCTTATTCTGCAAATATTTCGCTAATACTTGTCCAATTTCCGTAAGTGGACCTGGCTGACATAAATCTTTATGTCTACAGTCAATATCATGCTGCACAATTTGCCCATCTAAATAATTTAGCCACGTATTTGGAGAAATAGGATCAAACCAGTCTGGTATAACAGTAGATCTAAAGAATAAGATATCCCCGTTATAAACTTTCGGTACATATTTCCCTAACAACCCTACTGAATTTACATATGTTTCTTTCAAGTTCAATATAGTCTCTTCTTCAAGACTTGCTAATGCACTTCCATCTTTACGAAGGATTTCAACTGCACTTTCCATTGTAAGTGGTTTACCATCCATGTTATCTGGGTCATATCCGCCTAAAGCAAGTAATGCGATTAACGCTTCCTCTTCAGTAGGCGCTTCCGTATTCGGTAAGAAGTGTCCAGGGTAAGAATCAAGCATAACGAGTAATTCTACTTCTTCCCCTTCATTTTGTAATTGCGCCGCCATTGCATGCACAACATTTCCTCCAAGCGACCAACCTAATAAACGATATGGTCCATGAGGCTGTACTTCACGAACGTGTTTCAAGTAATCCGCCGCCATCTCCTCTAAACTTTTTGGAAGTTCTTCATTTTTAGCAATACCACGTGCTTGTACACCATAGATTGGATAATCTGTTCCTAAAGATTTCATAAGTCCTGCATAGCACCAACTTAATCCACCTGCTGGATGTACACAAAATAGTGGTAATTGATCCCCGCTTGCTCGTAATGGAAGCAACACATCAAGTGCACTTTGACCATTCCCCATCTCAAGTCTTTCAGCTAACCCTGCAACAGTCGGTGCTGCAAATAAAGTACCAATGTTTAGTTCCACTCCAAGCGCCTCTTTAATGCGGCTCATAAGCTGTACTGCAAGGAGTGAATGGCCACCAAGATCAAAGAATCCGTCATCAATTCCAATTTGAGGTACACTTAGCACTTCTGTAAACAAGTCACATAACATTTCTTCTTGCGGTGTTCTTGGACCACGACTAGAAGATGATGCGATAAATTCTGGAGCTGGCAATGCCTTTCTATCTAATTTACCGTTTGGAGTTAAAGGTAACTCATTTACTACTACAAAAGCGTATGGAACCATATAATCTGGTAAACTACCACTAGCAAACTGACGCATTTCATTCGTATCAATCGCTTCATTATTTGATGCAACGATATAAGAAACTAACCGTTTATCCCCTGGTTGATCTTCCCGTACAATAACGGCTACTTGCTCAACTTTAGGGTGCTTCATTATGACTGCTTCTATTTCTCCTAATTCAATTCGGAATCCACGAATTTTTATTTGATGATCTGCACGTCCTATATAATCTAGCGTCCCATCTTTACGCCAGCGAGCTAAGTCTCCTGTACGATACATTCTTGTACCTGGCTTTCCAAATGGATCTGCGATAAAGCGTTCAGCCGTTAATCCTGCTCTTCCTAAATATCCACGCGCAAGCCCTGCACCTGCAACATACATTTCTCCAACTACTCCAGGTGGCACTGGTTGTAAATAGTTGTCTAACACATACACTTTAAGGTCAGGTATACTGCACCCAATTAAACTATTTGCTCGTAAAGAGACGATAGTTTCATCTAATTCAATATAACTAACATGTACTGTCGTCTCCGTAATACCGTACATATTAATAAGCTTTGGTGCGTTATGAGGATGTCGACTATACCAATCTTCTAAGCGACTTAGCTCAAGTGCTTCTCCTCCAAAAACAACATATCGTAAAGATAATTTTTGGCCAATCTCTTCATTTTCACGATCTGCTTGCATCAATTGATAGAACGCTGATGGAGTTTGGTTTAAAACCGTAACCTTTTCTTTAACAAGAAGCTGTAAAAATTCTTTCGGTGAGCGACTTACAGTATGTGGAACTACAACTAAACGCCCTCCGTATAATAAAGGTCCCCAAATTTCCCAAACCGAGAAATCAAAAGCGTATGAATGGAACATCGTCCAAACATCGTTTCCGTCAAACTGGAACCAATGATCAGTTGCTCCTAAAAGTCTTACTACATTTTGATGAGGTATCATAACGCCTTTCGGTCTACCCGTTGAGCCTGACGTATAAATAACGTAAGCAATATGTGATGGAGATAATGGCTTAATTCGTTCCACTTCATCAATATTGTCATCACTATATTTCTCAACTTCTGCTATTACTTTCACATCATCAACTAAAACTTTTAGTGTCTCATCACATTCAATTTCCACTTCTGAATTCGTTAAAACACATGATGGTTTCGCATCGTGTAGCATAAATGAAATGCGGTCTGCTGGGTAATCTGGATCTAACGGAAGGTATCCAGCACCAGCTTTAAGAACAGCTAATAAGCTTACAACCATGTTTAATGATCTTGGCATCGCTAAAGCAACGAGTTGATCAGGACCAATCCCTTTTGCTATTAGGAATCGAGCAATTTTATTTGCTTTTCTATTTAACTCTTCATAAGTTAATTTCTTATTTTCAAAGACAACAGCTATAGAATTTGCATTTATATGAGCCTGCTTTTCAAACAATTGTAGCAATGTCATTTCTGGTGCAATTTGAAAACCACCATTCCACTTTTCTAACACTGTATTTTTCTCTGCTACAGTTAATATTTCTAATCTGCCAATTGATTGATCCGGATTTGTAGCTGCATCATCTAATAACAAAATGAATCGTTCTATTAGTTTTTGAACCGTTTCACGTTTATATAAATCGGTACTAAACTCTAGTAATCCATGTAAACCGTTCGGAGTACCATCAACCTCGTTACTCTCACTAATTTCAAATGTTAAATCAAATTTTGCAGAACCAACGCTTTGAATTTCAAGGCTCGCTTCTAAACCTGGTACATGAAACGTTGCCTCTGGTGTATTTTGAAAAGCTAACATAACTTGAAACAACGGGTGGCTGTTTCGAGTACGTACTGGATTTAACACTTCAACAAGCCTTTCAAATGGAACATCTTGATTTTCATAAGCTGCAAGATTTACCTGCTTCACTCTATTTAATAATTCTTTAAAACTTGGATCTCCTGACGTATTTGTACGTAACACTAATGTATTTACAAATAAACCAACAATATCTGAAAGTACATCATCATTTCTTCCAGCAATCGGACTTCCAATTGGTATATCAGTGCCTGCACCTAATCTTGTAAATAGTGCACTAAGCCCTGCTTGCAATACCATAAACAAACTAACTCCATTTTTACGTGCAAGCTCTACTAACCTACTATGCATACCTTCATCTATATGAAAATGAATTGTTTCCCCGCGGTAACTCGTCTCAATTGGACGCTGGAAATCTGTAGGTAACTCCATTTGGTCTGGTAAACCTTTAAGTTCTTCTTTCCAAAAATCTAATTGTGTTGAAATAAGACTCTCTGGTGTCGTTTCATCACCTAGCAATTGCTGTTGCCAAAGTGCATAATCTGCGTATTGAACTGGTAGTGTCTCCAGCTGAACTCTGTCACCTTGACATCGTGCTTTATACGCCGCTGTAAAATCTCTCGTTAACGGCTGTAATGACCAGCCATCACCTACAATATGATGCAATAGAATTAATAATACATGTTCGGTTTCACTCACTGTAAAAAGTTGCAAACGAACTGCCGGCTCAATATCGAGGTTAAAACTATATCTTACCGCCTTTGAAAGTACACTTTCTAATTCATCTTTACATGTATTAGTTATTACCATTTCTAGATTTAAGTTTTCCATATCTAAAATTTTCTGATAGGAACTACCTAATACGTTAGGGAAAATTGTTCTAAGTGTTTCATGTTTCTCAACTACATCATAAAAAGCACCTTGTAATGCTTCCCGATTCAATATTCCATTCATACGAATGACTAGCGGAATATTATAAGTAGGACTTGGACCTTCTAAACAATTTAAGAACCATAACCTGCGCTGTGCAAATGAAAGTGGAATTTCATTTGGCCTACTTGCTTTCTGAATAGCTGGTCTTGCACTTTTTGCATGGTTTAATTGTTTCGCCAGTTCGGCAACAGTTGGTGATTCAAATAGTTTCCCGATTCCTAATTCCACACTTAACGTTTCACGAATTCTTGCCATTAAACGAGATGCGAGAAGTGAATGTCCACCCATTTCAAAGAAATTATCATCAATGCTAATTCGAGAAACACCTAGTACTTCTGCAAATAAATCACATAATATTTCTTCTTTCGGATTTCTAGCAACTCTCTCATTGTTCATTCCATTAAAATCAGGAGCAGGTAATTTCTTTCTGTCAACCTTACCATTTGGCGTTAATGGTAATTCTTCTAGCACAACAAATGCCGATGGTATCATATAATTCGCTAAACTTTCTGAAACATAAGAACGAATTTCTGAAAGATTAATCGGTTCCTTTTCTTCTGCAACGATATACGCAATGATGCGTTTATCATTTGGACGATCTTCTCGTACCATTACTACCGCTTGTTGAATATTTTCATGTCGTTGTAATACCGTTTCAATTTCAGCTAATTCAATTCGGAATCCACGAATTTTAATTTGATGATCTGCGCGACTAATGTACTCTAACGCACCATCACTACGCCATTTCACAAGATCTCCTGTACGGTACATGCGCTTCCCTGATTCTCCATAAGGATTTGCAACAAACCGTTCAGCTGTTAACTCAGGTTTTCCTAAATATCCGCTTGCAAGTCCTTCCCCTGCAATATATAATTCACCAATAATTCCAGGTGGAACTGGTTGTAGCCCTGCATCCAATACATACACTTCTGTATTGCAAATTGGCTTTCCAATAGGTGGTATACCCTTTTCACCTTCATCAATGTTCATGAAAGTAGACCAAATCGTCGTTTCAGTTGGTCCATATAAATTAGTTATTGAACAACCTAATTCTTTTAATTTATTTGCTAAATGCGCTGGGAGAGCTTCACCACCAACAAGTATATTTAGCCCTTGTAGCTTCTCTGGATAATCAGTTACTAACGCCTGCCAAAGCGTCGGTGTAGCCTGCATAATTGTCACTCTTTCTTCTTGTAAAAGTGTCGTTAATGCTGATGGCTCTTGTATGTCTTCTTTTTGCGCAATTGTTAAACTTGCACCACTAATAAGAGGTAAATAAATTTCTAGAGCAGAAATATCAAACGCAAACGTTGTAACTGCTAATAAATGATCATTTTCATTTAATGAAAACTTTTGCTGCATAGCCATTAAAAAGTTACTTAAACCTCTCATAGGAACAATTACACCTTTTGGGTTTCCTGTTGAGCCTGAAGTATATATTGTATAGGCTGGGTTTAAAAGTGATACATCATTCTTACATGCTATATTCATACGAGAATATGTATGTAACGCTAGTTTCGTTTCTTCGTCATCTAATACAATTTTTTTCATATCCTTTTCTATAACTAACTTAGATGAAACAGATGAATGTGTTATGATACAAAATGGTTTTGCATCATTTACTATATAATTAACTCTTTCTGCTGGGTATTCTGGATCTATTGGTAAATACGCTGCACCAGCCTTTAAGACTGCTAGCATACTAACTACCATTTCTATTGATCTAGGGAATACTAAAGCTACAAACTGATTTGGTCGTATTCCTTCTTCTACTAAATAATGTGCTAGTTCATTCGCTCGTTCATTTAGCTCTTTATACGTAAGGATTACACCGTCACAAGTAATCGCTAGTTTATTTGGATTTTTTTGCACTTGTTTTTCAAATGATATAGGTAAACTGATTAACTCATCGTCTTCCTTCGTTTCATTCCATTCCAATAAAACTTTATGATTTTCTTCAGGCAGAGTAATGTTTATTTTTCCAATCGGCTCGTTTTTCTCATAATTATTTATTACTAATTCAAATAGATTCATAAATCTTTCTTTATGCAATGCTAGCTCTGCGCCATTATATACTTCGGGATTCGCATCAAAATGAATCATTAGCTCATTTTGATCAAAACGTTTATATACATTTATCGATAAATCATCTACAGGTCCTGCTGATAAGTTATGCGTAATACCACGATTTCCAGCAAAATTAAGCCCGTAATCAAAAGGCATAACATTCACTAACGGTCCAAACAACCTTTGATTTTCACCTAGTAACTTTAAGTCTCTTCTTAATTCCTCATGACGGTATTTATAATGGCGACGTACATCTCGGATTTCTTTAGAAACTTGCTGCAATAATTCCGCAAGAGTTATATTTGGAGTTACTGTAATACGAAGTGGAACTAAATTCATTACCATACTTGGTGTATGAATAGATACAGAACCTAGACGTCCCATCATCGGTAAACCTAAAACAATATCATTTTCACCTGTTAATTTATGCATATAAATACTTGTTACAGCCACAATGAATTCCGGCCAACTTGTTAACGAAATATTGATATCTTCTAGTAAAGTTTTCGTGCTAGAACTAGATAAATAAGCTGTTTCTCGTGAAAATCCATTTGATGTTCTCGGTGCTCGTTCTGCCAAACTTACAACTTCTGGGGCATCTGCAAACTTTTCTAACCAAAAAGTACGATTTTCCTGAAATTGTTTAGACTCACGATACTCGATATCTTCTTGCACGACTTTTGCAAGAGAACCAAATGGCTTTTCACTCTTGTTTGTTTCTTCTATAAGTGATGTATACTCATTCGCTACCTTTTGGCTAAGAAGTGAAAATCCATAGCCATCCATCACAATGTGATGGATGCGCTGATACCAAAAGAAACGATTATTTTCAACTTGAATAAGTGCTTCAGTAAATAATGTATCTTTTTTCAAATTGACTGGTATGGATAAATCATTTTTCATCCATACTTTAGCAGCTTCTTCTGGGTTTTCTTCTTTACGAACGTCAATAAAATGCATATGAAACTGTAATTCTTCAACAACTTGCCATGGGCCAATTTCATCCTCTTCGAAGCGGACGTGAAGTGCCTCTGCTTCCCTTACAACTTTACGTACAGCTAATTCAAAAATGTCTTGATAAATATTTCCGTTTATTTCTACATATTCCCCAGTATTATATATCGGATTAAGCGGATCTAATTGTTGCGCAAACCACATACCAGACTGCGCAGATGATAACGAATGACGAATCTTTTGACTGTTAGGCATTCTTTACTACCCCTTTATTATGTAGTCTATTTGTTACAGCACCTGTGCTGTTTGTGAAGATAGTAAACTGTACCAACCTGCAACAGTTGGACGTTCTGCTAAATCTGCAAAAGTGATTTCTTTCCCTTCACGACGCCACTTCTCTACTAAACTCATAATTCTGACCGAATCAAGCCCTCTATTTAATAAGTCCTCATCAATATCAATACTCTCTACTGGCTCACGAAGTAGTTGTGCAACTAGTTCATGCACTTCCTGTATAATGATTCCTTCACTCTCATCACCTTTTACACTTTGTAAATCTTTTAACAGTAGGTTTGTTGATGTCGTTACTGCACATCTATTAGATGCATACTCCAATGCTTGTTTATGATGCTCTAGTGAAAAATCAGCAACTGCATCTGCTACAAAGAACGGCTCTATACCATCCATAAATGCTTCACAAGCTGTTAAAAGGCATCCAATATGCGCATAAATACCGCAAATAATAAGTTGATCTCTTCCTTGTTCATTTAAAATTTCTAATAGATTTGTCTTTTTAAATGCACTATATCTCCATTTTGTTAGGAATATATCATCCTCATCAGGAGTAAGTTCATCAACAATTTTCTTTTTATCTGGTCCAGCAGGAATACCGTCACCCCAAAAGTCTTGTAATAAACCTCTTTGTTCTAACGTTTGTCCACCAGGTTGTGCTGTATAAACAACTGGTATACCAAGTTCCTTACATTTTTCTCTTATCATTTTAATATTTGAAATAAGTTCTACTTTTGGTGATTCTTTATCGCTATATGCATCAAGAAAATATTCTTGCATGTCATGAATTAAAAGTACTGCACGTTTCGGGTCTGGTGTCCAATTCACTTTATTTTTTGGTAGTTCTGATTCAATTGGCATTTTATATACTGAAATAGATGGGATAGCCATCTAATCACTTCCTTCCGGTTTTTATTATTGTTTTACTGTAATAAGTTTTTCAGCAATGACTTTACGTAGTTCTTTTTTGCTGACTTTTCCGACTCCTGTTTGCGGGAATGATTCAATAAATTCAATTCGATCTGGAATTTTATAAGCCGCTATACCACGTTCTCTTAAAAACATTTTTAATTCACTTACTGCCGGAACTTGTCCGCGAGCTATAACAAAAGCACAGGTGCGTTCACCTAAATAATCGTCAGGCATAGATACAATTGCTACGTCATGGACCGCATCGTGTGCTAATAAATGATTTTCAACTTCTTCCGCAGCAACTTTCTCACCACCACGGTTAATTTGATCTTTATCTCTTCCTTCTACAATGATGTATCCTTGTTCATTTACTTTTACAAGATCACCTGTGCGATAAAATCCATCCTTTGTAAATGATCGTGCATTATGCTCTTCAGCTTTATAGTAACCACGAATTGTATATGGACCTCTTGTTAATAAACTACCTACTTCGCCAGGTTGTACATCGTTGTCATTTTCATCAACAACTCGTACTTCATCGAGTGCAGACATTGGTCTACCTTGTGTATGAATAATAATTTCTTCCGGATCGTCTAATCTTGTATAGTTCACTAATCCTTCCGCCATACCGAATACTTGCTGTAACGTACATCCAAATGTAGGGCGTATACGTCTTGCAACCTCAGCGCTAAACTTAGCACCACCTACTTGAATAACCTCTAGGCTCGATAAATTGGTATTACGAGAAGATGCAGCATCAAGCCAAATCATTGCTAATGGCGGAACGAGCGCTGTAATTGTAACTTTTTCTTTTTCAATAAGAGCAAATGCCTCATCTGGACTACCACCAGTTGCCAATACCACTTTTCCACCCGCATAGAAAGTTCCAAATGTCCCTGGAGAACTCATTGGGTAATTGTGTGCTACTGGAAGAACTGCCATATAGACGCTTTCTGCATTCAAATTACAAATTTCAGCGCTTACACGTAAACTATAAATATAGTCATCATGTGTTCTAGGAATTAATTTAGAAAGACCTGTTGTCCCTCCTGATAATTGGAGAAATGCAACATCACTTGGCTGAACTTCTGGTAATGAGACGGGATCCATATACAGATCATTTATGTTCACAAACTCTTCTTCTTCCCCCACTACAATTACACGTTGTAAAGTTGGCACTTTCTCTTTCACTTCTCTTGCTAGTTTTCGATAATCAAAACCGAGAGCCTTATCTGAAATAACGTAAGCGCTCGCCTCGCCAAACTCACAAAAATAACTAATTTCACTGCTTCGATGTGAAGGTAGTGCAAAGACAGGAAGCGCTCCAATTCGAAATAGTGCAAAACATATTTCGAAAAACTCGATAATGTTAGGTAACTGGATTACAACTCTGTCCTCTTTCTTTATTCCTAAATTCAGTAAACCTGCTGCTAAACGATCTGCATTTTTATCAAGTTCACTATATGTTATATGCTTCTTACCACTTACAACCGCGATTCGATCTCCATATTTCTCAGCCCGCTCTCTTAACACTCCTCCAAATGTTTCACCAAGCCAACATCCTTCTTCTCGATAATGATCGGCAAATTCTTTTGGCCATTCTGTATAACCTACTAGCATTCTTTCTTCCCCCTATTTTTCATTAAGTGAACTATCTCTTAACCCTAAAGCTTTTAGCATTGTTTGGAACTTAGCTGATGTTTCTGCTAACTCATCTTCTGGTTTTGACTCAGCAACAACTCCAGCTCCTGCATATAAACGCAGTGTATTTTCTTGTACTTCAGCACAACGAATTGTAACAATCCATTCTCCATCTCCATTTAAATCGCTCCATCCTAGCATTCCTGTAAAGAACTCGCGGTCAAATGGCTCAATATGCTGTATAGCCTCTCTTGCTTTTTCCATCGGAGTTCCGCAAACTGCTGGCGTAGGATGAAGGGCAATTGCTAATTGTAAAGAAGAAGTATTTGGATTCTTCAGTTCACCTTTCACTTCTGTAGACAAATGCCACATCGCTTCACTATGAATAACTGATGGTTTTTCTGGAACATGTAATGTATGACAATACGGACGAAGTGCAGCAGCAACCGCTTCAACTACTACCGCATGTTCATGTAAATCTTTTGGAGAAGAAAGTAATTCCTCTGCTCTTCTTTTATCTTCTACTGGGTCCTCACTACGTGGCCTTGAACCAGCTAACGGATTAGAAATAACTTGCATACCATTACGTGAAACAAGTAATTCAGGACTTGCTCCAATTAGCGTCTTACTGTTCTCTTTTTCATCTTTCGGTAAATTCACAGCAAATGTATAACCATGCTTATTATGTTCTGCTAATTCTCGCAGAAGTTTTTGCTTATCAATCTTTTCCGAAGATTTAACATCTAACGATCTAGATAGAACGATTTTCTTTAAATCACCGTCCTGTATTTTTTTAATTCCTTGCTTCACACCATTCATATAAACTTCAGGGTCTGGTACTGGCGTCATTTCAAATGTTACGTTCTCATTTGTTTCAAGCTGATTTGTTGTATCCAATTGTAAACGCTCAGAAATCCTACTATATTCTGGTACGATAAGTTGGACTTCTTTTCTACGATCGAATGGCAAAGCACCCACAACGATAGGATTTGGATTTCCAGCTTGTTTCGCATTACTTAATGTCGCTTGCACAAGCTCTGGGAAATTTTCAATTTCACGATGCTTTACTGTAGTAAACTCTCCTTCTGCTAATATAGTTCGAGTTGGTGAAGCGAAAAAGAATGAAGATTCAGTCTTATAATCTTCTAAAAGTTTTTCTGACAATTCTTTTACAGCTATATGTTCATTCATAATATAATAACCTCCTGAATTTTTATTAAACTCCTAACGTAGCACCGCCATCGACACATAAATTGTGCATTGTAATATGACTTGCTCTATCTGAGGCTAAAAATAACACTGCTTCAGCAACTTCTGAAGGTTGTGCAATTTTTTGTAATGGAATTCCGAGTCTATATGTATTTTGAGAACCAGTAATTATATTTTTAGCTCCATTCTCATCAGCCCATAGTAATCTTTGCATCTCAGTTTCAGTAGAACCTGGAGAAACTAAGTTGCAGCGTATATTGTATGCCGCAAGCTCTAGTCCTAAACATTTCATAAACATCGTCGTTGCAGCCTTTGACGCAGCATACGCTGCCATCTCCATTCTCGGCGTATTTGCCGCATTTGAACCGACTGTAACAATTGCCCCTGATTTTCTTAACATCATATTTTTACTTACCGCTCGGGACATATTGAAAACCCCTGTAGTATTTACAGAGAATGTTTTATTCCAATCTTCATCACTTAACGAATGAATTGGTCCCATACGTAAAACCCCTGCAACATTTATTAAAATATCTATTGGCGCTATTTCATTTGCAATATGATTTACCATGTCTTCAACAGCAGCGCTATTACTCACATCTAAACGAAACGTTTTCATACGTGTTTTATTTAATTCATTTTGATTTAAGAGTACATTTAACCCCTCTTCATTTTGATCAACCGCAATAACTGTGGCTCCTCTTTCTAAAAACATTTTGGCAACAACACTGCCTATGCCTTGTGCTGCACCTGTTACTAAAACTGTTTGCCCATCAAATTCCCCTAAGTTCATTTTCTCTATCCTTTCACATAAACATTAATTTCATTAAGTAACATAAATGATATTGATTTTCATTATCAGTCATGTTGTAAAAAATAATACACTTACTAAACTAATTGGTCAAGTGCGCATTACTTTAAAATCCATTTTATTGATAATGTTTTTCATTTACTATCTTACACCGAAATGATAATGTTTCTCAATAAACTTGTCAATCTTTTTTTATTTTTCAGATAAAGTATTTTAATGCTTCTTAATAAAATCATACCTAAACGCATTAAATGTACTTATATTATAAATAAAATTCAAACTCCTCTTTTTAAAATTGAAGAAGATAAACTAGAGATACGTTCATTTACAATGCTTTATGAAAAACTCAAGTATATATTTTCTCAATATTTTTCTGAAAATATATCTTACAAATACTAATGAATGTCTTCTTTATCATTTAAGATTTAATATATATTTCGAATACGATGTATCAATTTATTGTATTCCAATATAATCCAAATGGGTATCCCACTCACTTTTACATCTATAAAAATCCCAAAAGTAATTTAACCTTGTTAAAATAACTCATAAAAAAAGCATCCTAATTAATAGAATAGGATGCTTTTTCGTAATCATAGTGTTATAGAAGATTTGTATACTTATGCTACGCTGCGATACTCTTCTTCTTGTTCTTTTTTCTGTTTAGGTGCTTGAATTAAAATTGCGATAATGAATGACACGACACATAATACACCGATCACCATGAACGTTGGTTTGAATCCACCTAGAAGTGCACCGATAAAGGAACCTGCAAGCGCCCCAAATCCAAATCCTTGATACACAATTCCGTAGTTCTTACTATGGTTTTTCATACCGAAGAAATCACCAACAATAGCTGGGAAAATAGTGATATTTCCACCAAAGCAAAACGCTACACTTGCTACACATACGAAGTAAATACCATAATTTAAATCTACAAAACTTAGAACTAAGACTGAACTCGCCATAACAACAAAAGTAACAGTAACGATTTTTAAACGCCCAATTTTATCCGATAACGGTCCTAAAATGATACGACCTAATGTATTGAAGATTGCAACCATAGCCACCGCATTAGCTGCTGTTGCTGCGCTAAGCCCTACAAGTTGAACACCAATGTCTTTTACCATACCAATTAAGTATAAGCCACTCATACATGATGTAAATAACATGATAAATAATAAGTATACTTGTTTTGTGCCTAACATTTCTTTCGTTGTGTATTCCTTAGTTTTTGTTTCATGAACTGCTCCTTGATCTGCAGCTTGATGGATTAAACAAGCACCAATTACAATCATAGTTGTAACAATTAAACCCCAGTATATAAATGCTTGCGATACACCAACTGATTCAATCAACTTTGCGTTAACGTATTTAAAGATTAAGCTACCTGAACCATATGCAGAGACAGAAATACCAGCAATTAAACCTTTACGCTCTGGAAACCACTTTATTAAATTTGATAGTGAAGTGATATATGCTGTACCATCTGCATAACCTACAACAACTCCTGCTAGTACATAAAGTAATATTAATGAGGACGCTTGTGAGCTAAGTATTAACCCTAGTCCTAATGCTAATCCAGCTATCATAATAAGTTTACGAAGTCCCCATTTTTCTTGCAATTTACTCGCAAATAAAGTTGAAAATGCTAAAGAAAGACTAGTAATTGAGAAAGTTATCGCAACAGCGTTAAGACTCCAACCGTATTTACTAACTAAAGGCTGATTGAATAAACTCCATGTATATATCGTCCCAAGCCCCATTTGTACTATAACTGTGCCAAGGACAACAAGCCATGGATTAACAGTTGATTTTTTCATACCTTTCCGCCTCCTCTTTCTATTTCAATGCTATTCGCTAAATTTACTTTTTTTATGTTCATTTTGGTCACCTCTTTTGATTTGACACCTTCATTGTATAAGATGTTTTCGCTTATGTAAGCACTTACAAGATAGAGCGTCAAAAACATGGAATCAGTTACAAAAAACGAAGGATGAAATACAAAAAACTACTGATTAAATACAATAGAAAAATTTTTTATACTTCGATTCACCTTATTTTTTATAAAATCACAAATTTTTTTCCAATAAATAAAACTAAATATTCACTAATATATCTATCCGTGGTTTAATATATATAATAAAAAAATATTTCTGTCTTTAATGAGGAGGTACTATGAAAGCAAACGTAGGGGATACTATACTTTTTCAACGAAATAATTTAAAGATTACAGGATCTGTATTAAAACTTTATACTGAATCGGTCTTAGTTGAAATTACAAATGTAAGCGGTGGTACTTTTGAATTTGATCGAACAATTGTAAATCATAAAAACTATAAAGTTTTAAATACAAATACATAAAACAACACAAAATAGCCCCTGCTCAACAGCAGGGGCTATTTTATATAAAAATATTTCACTAGTTTATATACCCTAAAACATTAACAATCTTACTCGCTTTTAAATTGTTAATATGATAATAAATTTCTAAACCTCTTCTCTCTGCTCGTAACACTTTACCCTTCATTTTTGATAAATGTTGTGAAACAGTAGATTGCGGAATATTCAGTAACTCTGTTAATTGTGTTACATTACAAGTTTTTCTCGTACTTAATTCATTTACAATTTGCAGTCTGATTGGATGCGCCATAATTTTTAAAATATCTACATCTTCTTCTGAAACTAAAGTTTTTCTCATTTCACTCGTATATGTTGTCATAAGACATTCCCCTTTTATATGAATTCCATATTCATAAGATCTATTTCCAAATTTTTTAAAACCCTTGATTAAAACTTTCATATAGAAATAAAAGGATTTTAAATTTTTGAAAACAGAACTTACATTCACTTTATTTATTTATTTGGTACATATACATAATACAATGTTAATATGTGCTCTATGTGAAGTTCACATAAATTTGTGATGAAGATTTACTTAGCCACTCGCATCCTACTCATCTAATTACCCACTTCATAAAATCATCAGTTATTTTAACACATTTTAGGCCTTTGTATATACTATTTATAAAACAACTTTTATAAAGGGGGATTCATATGCCTACAGCGTTACAAGAAGAAGTCGAAGAAGCACGGGAAACATATGTCAGTCGTATCATCTTAGTTGGAGGATCGACATTATTTTTAGTAGGCGGGGTTATATCGGCAATTTCAGCTTTTAAAGCTTATAATCGGTTGGAGAATACGCCGCCTTCTACAGATAATTCATAGATATTTTATAAAATAAAACGTCGCCTCCAATATGAAGAGACGACGTTTTATGATTCATACATATGACACTAAAAGTATCGATAGATTCCCTACTCCATTTTCTAAGCTTACTTCACCACAAACCTAGTCTGACTACACCCATCCTTCTGCTTCGTTACTTCTAATACAGCTGGCATTGCGTTTTTCAGTTCTTGTACGTGTGAAATGACACCGATAAATCGGCCTGATTTTTGTAAGTCAATTAAAGCATCTACTGCTTTCGTTAATGATTCTTCATCTAATGAACCGAACCCTTCATCGATGAACATCGTTTCGATGGAAATACCACCTTCATACGCTTGAATGACGTCTGCCATTCCAAGAGCTAAGCAAAGTGATGCATTAAATTTCTCTCCGCCGGATAGTGTTTTTACATCGCGTGTTTGGCCAGTGTATGCATCGTACACATCTAAGCCTAATCCACTTTGGCGGTTTCTTTTTTCAACTCGTTCACTTCGTTTTAAATAAAATTGTCCATTTGATAATTTACGTAATCGTTCGTTTGCGATTTGAACAATTTGTTCTAAATACTCAATTAAGATGTAACGTTCAAATGATATACGACTTTCGTTATCACCTTTCATTACTTCATATAAATCAACAAGTTCTTGGAAGGCTTTTTCTTCCTCGTGAATTTGTTCGTCAATACGTCTAATGTTTTCATGTAAATCAGAAATATATGTTACCGCATTTTGCGCACGTTGACGTTTTTCTTTAATGATATCGAGATTAATTTCTAGTTCTTTTATGTGTTCACCTAAAGATGTAATATCCATATACTCTTTATCTTTTAATTCTGAGTTTAACTCTTCGATTTGTTTTGCAAGCACTTCAAGCGATGAATAATAACCTTGAATTTCTTTTTGTAACATCTCCATCTCGGCATCGCTTAATTTGGCTTCTTTATACGTGAATTCATCTGTAAACCCACTTTGTTCTAGCTCTTTCATAAAGCGTGCGAAAGTCTCTTCTTTCTTTAATTTTGCACTTTCAAATTGATTAGAAGCACCTTTTTGTTCTGCTTGAATACGTATATTTTCATTTTGCCAATGCTGATACGCTTCCTGGACTTTCTTCCATTCGTCCTCCATTAACCTAAGTTCCTGCATAGCTTGGTCAAACTGTGCTTTCCAAGCTTGTACTGTTTGTAAGTTTTCTGGAATATTTCGTTTATCATGTTCATATGACGTACCAAGTTGCATACACTCCATTTCTGTACGGTGCTGCATTGTTTCCACTTCTCGTTTTTGTTTCTGAAGTTCTTCTATTTTTTCTTCTACGCTTTTCATGTTCGCAGCAATCTGCTTACGTGTTTCTTCACTTGCTTTTAACGTATTAACGTCTGCAGCTAATTGTTTTCCTTTTTGAACAAGTGCACTATATGTTTCAACTAATTTTTCGGAGTTATAGCCACGCTTCACAACTTCTTCTATCACTTGTTCATATTGTAGTCGATAAAAATTCCATTTCTCCTCTACTTGCACATGTAATTTTTCAGCAATGTTCTTCTTATCTCTTAAATCGTTTAACTCTTTTTCATCGATCGCATTACTTTGCTCTGTAGCTTTTTGCGGATGATTCGTACTACCACATACCGGACAAGATGCACCGTCATGTAAATGAAGAGCTAATATACCAGCTTGTTCACTTAACCAACGGCGCTCCATGTTTTCATATGCAAGAACTGCCACGTGCATTTTATTATTTGCCACTTCTTTTTCTTGCTCGAATTTTTGTTTTTCTTGCCAAACATCATATGCTTGCTTTAAAACTTTTGCATCTTCTCGCATATTCGTTAGTTTTTCTACTTTAGCTACATATTGCTCAAGTGCTTGTTCTAATTGCTGCAATTCATCAGACATTCTCTGTTTTTGGCTTGTATGCTCTTCTAGTTGTTGATCCAACTTTTGCATACTTTCTTTTAATTTCCCTATTTGAATTTCGGCATTTTGTAAATTCAGCTTTCTCTCAGCTAATGATTCAATGATTGCTTGTAACTCTTCTAATCTTTGAACAAGTTTTTTAGCCTCTTCTCGTTCAGCTTCTTTATTCTTTACTACTTCATACTTCTCCTGAGCAAGTTCAAAGCTGTTCATTATCTGTTCTTGTTTGACGATTATCTGTTTTAACAAACTTTCAGCTTTCTGCTCATTTTGCATCGCTTCTTCATACCATTGTTCAAATGGTAATAAGCGCTTTGCTTGTTCCGCACGTTTAAAGGATTTTTCTTTCCTTTCAATTGCTGCACGGTTCTCTTGTAAAGTGTTATATTTCTCATTCTTTTGTTGTAAATCTATAAATTTCTCATTTACAGATTTTGCTGCATGAAAACGTGTTTCTGCATCCTTTAATTGCTTCGTTTGAACATCTTGTTCTACTTGTAATTGCTCAACCTCTGCCTTATACACTGTTGTTTCTTGTTCTAACGCTTCTACTACTTGATGCGTATTTACATATTCTTGTGCCGCTAATGTCTCTAATAATGCTCCATCACGGATTGGTAATTTAAAAACATTACGAAAATAGAGCTCTCTCTCTTTTTGTTTTTCTTGTAAAACATCTTTCCATTGTTTTCTCTTTTGATCAAGTAACTCACGCATTAATTTATAACGATCCGTTTTAAAAATACGACGTAAAATCTCTTCTTTGTTTTCCGTCTCAGATGTTAATAGTTTTCGGAATTCACCTTGTGGTAACATAACAATTTGACTAAATTGATGTTTACTTAACCCAATTAAATCTTCCACTTTTTTGTTTACGTCTGTTACATGAAAACGATCGACGGCTGGAACGTTTTCTCCATCAATAACTTCATATAATTCTACTGCATGTCCTGTAATGGTCTTATTCCCTTGTTTTTTATGTCCAAGTTGTCTTTTTATTTCATAGCGTTTCCCTTTTAATTGAAAGGTTAGTTCTACACTTGTATAAACATCATCATCAGCAAATTGACTTCGAAGCATGCTCGTATCACTACGTTCTTCTCCACTAGCCTCACCATATAACACATAACAAATCGCATCAAAAATCGTTGTTTTTCCAGCTCCCGTATTCCCAGAAATAGCGAAAATACGATGTTCTCCAAGATCTTCAAAATCGATTACTTCTTTCTGTTTATATGGCCCGAATGCTGTCATAATAAGCTGAATCGGTCTCATCCTCGTTCACCTTCCCGTTCTTGCACTGTTTGTAATACATCTATAAATAGGCGTTCTTTCTCTTCTGATAAATCTAACCCTTTCATTTCTTTATAGAAAGCCTTTAAAAGAGATAAATCATCCGTTTTATGTCTTGAAACCGTTACTTCATTTGTATCTGTGAGTTCTCGCCTTTGCATCGCTCTTTCAACGTGCATTGCATTTGGATATACAGATCGTATTTTTTCCATTGGCTGTAAGACAGGGTTTTCATCTAATAATTTTACAAATACGTAATCTTCACTTACTGGGTGCTGTAATAATTCATCTATTTTCGCTTCTACTGTTCGCATTTTACGACGTGGTGAAAGTAACCTTTTTTCAATTGCTACTTCACCAGTTTCATTCAGTTCTACAATGTAATAACCTTTTTTATGTTTCTCTTCAGAAATTGAATAGGCAAGTGGTGAACCTGAATATCTAATGGTCTCATTACGTACGAAATGCGCTTGATGTAAATGTCCAAGCGCTGTGTAATGAAACTTATCAAAATAATGACTATTTACATATTCAGCACCACCAATTGAAAGTGGTCGTTCTGCATCACTTGTATTCTCCTCCGCTTCTCCTGAAGAAGTTACAAATGCATGTCCAACAAATACATGTCTAGCTTCTTTATCCATTGTTTCAGAGAGCTCATTCATAAAAATGCGCATCGCATCATCATGAGAACGTACATCTTCATTTTTCAACACGTGTCTAACTATGCTTGGGTCTGCATACGGTATTAGATGGAAGTGAACCTCTCCATATTCATCATTTAGTACAACAGGTTCATACGGGAATTGAAATTGGCCTGCAATATGTAATCCCTGTTTTTTCATTAAACTACTCCCAAAATGGATACGATCCGGACTATCATGATTACCAGCTACTGCAATAACTGGTGTTTGTAAATCAATAACTATTTTTTGCAGCACATCATTTAATAAGTCTACTGCTTCTGTAGGTGGAATTGCTCGGTCATATAAATCCCCTGCAATAATTACAGCATCTGGTTTTTCTTCTTCAACAGCCTGTACAAACTGATCTAATACAATCTTTTGGTCTTCAGTCATATACACGCCATGAACAAGCTTACCTAAATGCCAATCCGCTGTATGAAATAACTTCATATTTTTCTACTCCTTTTAATTTACTGATTTTAGTGAAACGAGTTGATAGTTTATTGTAGTTTTTCCGTTCTCCCACTCTAGCTTCAATATCGTTGCACTTCCAATTCTTTCTTCATTTGATTTATATAAAGGCAATATTTCTTGAATTGTAAATAAGTGATAACCATCCAATATTAATTGAAATATATTTTCTTCAATATGTAATCTTACTTCTTTTTCATTTGAAATAATTTTTGTGTGCATCTCAAATTTCATGATAGATACAACCCCTTTTTATAATCTCTACATTTTAATAGTATAGTGGCTATGCAAGATTGACAAGTACATACACAGCAAAGTACACACTTTTCTATTGTTATATGTTTTATGTATTTTATATAAAATACGGTATGTGAAATTTTATATTTTCTCCAAAATAAAAATGCCTATTGTGACATCTTTATTTTTGTATAAAGTCTTTCATTACATAATAT
This sequence comes from Bacillus sp. ME78, assembly GCF_903970865.1. NCBI lineage: Bacteria > Bacillati > Bacillota > Bacilli > Caryophanales > Bacillaceae > Bacillus > Bacillus sp. ME78. Next base: position 9,442 of record NZ_CAJCKK010000039.1, on the reverse strand, counting down.
AAAACGGTAATTAAAACGATTGCGACGAAAAATGAGAACACTGCGACAATGTACCCATCTTTATTTAATAAAATACAGAATGAAATAGATATTATAAAAATCGGAAATACGAGACGTACTTTATCCTTCACTTCTTCTGTCGTATCTGTATGATGAAAATACTGCGTTATCCCTATCATTAAAGAAGACAAAATAATAACCGACAATAGTAAAGGTCCTGGCATTCCGATTTCTCCTTTCTCTATTTCTAATTCAGTGTAAAATTTTTTATTACAATTGTACGATTCATTTTTTCTTCAAACACTCTTTTTAGAATTGATAATGAACAATTCACACCTATATAATAGCGCTTTTATCATTATAACTTCAAATAATTACACTTACAGTAATGTTGTAATATTCCCCCTCAGTCTCTGAAATCCTGCAAAGATAACTCGTCAAAATATGCGGTGACCAAATTAATATTTACCGTCAACTTTTGACAAAATTTATAAAGGACATTTCAGTACATATCAAGAATTAAGAATAAGAAGATATGTAAGGGAGGATGCATTATGACTGAACACGTTTTATTTTCTGTTAGTGAAAACGGCGTTGCAACAATTACTTTAAACCGTCCAAAAGCACTTAATTCTTTATCTTATGACATGTTACAACCTATCGGACAAAAACTTAAAGAGTGGGAACACGATGAGCGTATTGCACTTATCGTGTTAAAAGGAGCTGGCACAAAAGGTTTTTGTGCAGGTGGCGACATTAAAACTCTTTATGAAGCGCGTTCCAATGAAGTGGCATTGCAACATGCAGAACGTTTTTTTGAAGAAGAGTATGAAATTGATACATATATTTATCAATATACAAAACCGATTATTGCTTGTTTAGATGGAATTGTAATGGGCGGTGGTGTCGGTCTTACAAATGGTGCGAAGTATCGCATTGTAACTGAACGTACGAAATGGGCAATGCCAGAGATGAATATCGGCTTCTTCCCAGACGTCGGAGCTGCATATTTCTTAAATAAAGCACCTGGATATACAGGACGCTTCGTTGCTTTAACAGCATCTATTTTAAAAGCTTCTGACGTATTATTTATTAATGCTGCTGATTACTTTATGACATCTGATTCATTACCAGAGTTTCTTACTGAACTTGAAAGTGTAAATTGGCATAAAGAAGTTGATGTACATACTAATTTAAAAGAAGTTATTCGTACATTCGCAACTACTCCAAACTTAGAAAGCGAGCTGACTCCTTCATTAGAAGTAATTAATTCACATTTTGCTTACGATACAATTGAAGAAATCATCCATTCATTGGAGAAAGATGAAAGCTCCTTTGCTCTAAAAACGAAAGAAACACTGTTATCAAAATCACCTATTTCACTAAAAGTAACATTAAAACAGTTTATTGATGGACAAGATAAATCCGTTGAAGAATGTTTCGCTACGGACCTTATACTTGCTAAAAACTTCATGAGACATGAAGATTTCTTCGAAGGAGTACGCTCCGTTGTCGTTGATAAAGATCAAAATCCGAATTATAAATATAAACAGTTAAGTGACGTTTCAGAAGAAGATGTGAATCGTTTCTTTAATTTACTTAATGCATAAAATGAAACTGTAATGAGTGGGTGTTTTGTTCATCCCCCACCTAACTTCTTTGCTCCAGTTAAATCTTGTGCGGTGGAAATCTTACTACTCGCAGGGATAAAATCGAGGCTATATAGTAGTGTAATTACAGCTACTATATAGCCTTTTTTATTTAATAATTTTTAATAAAATTTAATTTTATTAAATCCATTTTTGTGCTACACTGATTTTAATCGAATATTCTAAAAATAAAAAGGAGGGGCGGCTATGATAGAAAATTATCTTCTTTTCATCATTATGTCTATTTGCCTTATCATTTTACCTGGTCCAGATACAGCAATGGCTACGAAAAACACATTGGTTGCTGGTAAAATCGGTGGAGTGAAAACAGTGTTTGGTACATGTATTGCACTATTAATTCATACTTTAGCTGCTGTAATTGGTCTTTCTGCACTTATTGTAAAGTCAGCTCTTTTATTTTCTATTTTCAAGTACGTTGGGGCTCTCTATTTAATATATATCGGTATTAAAGCCCTTTTAGCAGTAAGAAACAAAGAAAACTTAGATACAAATGATCTATCTTTGAATAATGAAAACGAACATACTTCTTGCTTTCGCCAAGGATTTCTTACAAATTTATTAAATCCTAAAGTTGCAGTCTTCTTTTTAACTTTTTTACCGCAATTTTTAAATCCAAATCATAATACATTTATTCAACTTCTTGTAATGGGCCTTACTTACCTCGTTTTAACAGTCATTTGGTTTGCATTTTATATATTTTTAATTGATAAAATTAGTGCTTTTATGAAAAAACCAAAGACGCAACGTTATATTCAAGGGCTAACAGGAGTCGTCCTAATTGGATTTGGTATTAAACTAGCTTTTGAAAAAAATAATTAACAAGATGAAAACCACCACCACTATTAATAGTGGTGGTGGTTTTCATTTAATAGCTGATTTGGCTGTTTACTCTATATTAAAACCAGCGCTCAGTTACAACTTTTTTACGTGTATAGAATTGAACGCCATCTGTACCATTTGTACCTAAATCACCAAAGAATGAAGCTTTATTTCCTGCAAATGCGAAGAATGCCATTGGTGCTGGAACGTTTACATTTACACCGATCATACCAGCATCGATGTTATCACGGAATGTTTGTGCATGTTTACCATTTGACGTATAAATAACCGCACCGTTTGCAAATTTAGATTGATTTGTTAGTTTAATACCTTCTTCTAAATCTTTAACACGTACAATGCTTAATACTGGAGCAAAAATTTCATCTTGCCAAATTTTCATTTCTTGATTCACGCCATCAAAGATTGTCGCACCTACAAAGTAACCTTCTCCAACTTCTTCATTAATTTTACGGCCATCTACTAATAAAGTTGCCCCATCTGCTACACCGCTATTAATATAGCCTAAAACGCGCTCTTTATGAGATTCACGGATTAATGGTCCAACATAGTTATCTTCGTTAAAGCCATCGCCTACTTTTAATTTTTTCGTTTCTGCTACTAATACATCAATGAATTCATCAGCAATTTCATCCACTACTGCTACTACTGAGCATGCCATACAGCGCTCTCCACTACTTGCAAATGCAGATCCAATTACACCTTGTACTGTTTTCTCAAGATTGCAATCTGGCATTACAATCGCATGGTTTTTCGCACCTGCTAACGCTTGTACACGTTTTCCGTGTTTTGTACCTGTTTCATATACGTAACGAGCTACCGGCTCAGATCCAACGAACGAAACAGCTTGAATATCTTTATTTTCTAAAATGCTATTTACAACATCTTTTCCGCCTTGTACTAAATTTAATACGCCTTTTGGGAAACCTGCTTCATAGAATAATTCTACAAGTCGCTCCGCTAAAAGTGGCGTTCTTTCCGATGTTTTTAATACGAATGTATTACCGCAAGCAATTGCAAGTGGGAACATCCATAATGGAATCATCATTGGGAAGTTGAACGGTGTAATACCAGCAACAACTCCGATTGGGTAGCGCCAAATTGATCCATCAATTCCGCTAGCGATATTCGGAAGTGCTTGACCCATCATTAAATTTGGCGTAGATGTTGCAAGTTCTACCGCTTCAATACCACGCTGTACTTCACCTGTTGCATCTGTTAGCGTCTTACCATTTTCTAGCGTAATAATTTTTGCAAGCTCATCTTTGTTTTCTTGTAATAGCTGTAAATATTTATATAAATTTCTTGAACGATTCGGAACTGGTACTTTAGACCATGTTTCGAATGCTGCTTTTGCCGCTTCAACAGCTTTTTCAACATCCTCTTTTGGAGATAGTGGAACGTAAGCGATAATTTTTCCAGTCGCTGGATTTGGAACTGCTTCTACTTCCGTACCTGTCGATTCAACCCACTCACCGTTAATGTGATTTCTCACTCGTTTAATTTCAGTTGTAATCATTGTATTCTCTCCTTTGTATAATTTATTTTTGATTAGAAATTAATTGCTCGCTAACTTTCTTATATAAAGCAGCCATATCGTTTTCACCATATCCAGCTTGACTCGCTTCGTCATATACATTTAATAACATTTCGCTTACCGGTAAATGGAGTTCGCTTTCCTTAGCTAAGTCAACTGCAAACCCTAAATCTTTCTTCAATAAGTTCACAGTAAATCCTGGCTCGTAGTTTTCAGGTGCTATAAAACTTTTAAAATTACGTTCATAAATTCTGCTTTGGCCGTAACTTACATTTAAAATATCAAACATTTTATCTAAATCCATATTGTTCTTTTTCGCTAATGTTAAAGCTTCACTTACACCAGCTGTATAAAAACCAATTAATAAGTTATTAATTAACTTAACAGTTGTACCACTATCAATCTGCTCACTAACATGGAAAATGTTCGCGCCTAGAACGCCCATGATAGATTCCGTTTTCTCATATACCTCTTTTGATCCACCAACCATAAACGTTAATGTACGATTTTCGGCTCCAATTACACCGCCGCTCACAGGTGCTGCTAAAAAGTTTACTTTCTTTTCCTTTGCAGCTTCCTCTAATTGTTTGTTTAACTGCGGCGATACCGTACTTGTATCAATGAAAACTACATTCGAGTGACCATTTTCAAATAATCCTTCTGCTCCAAAATATACCGCTTCAACAGCGCGAGGTGAAGGTAAACTTGTAAAAACTACATCACATGTTTCTGCTAGTTTTGAGATTGATAGACCGATAATTCCGCCTTCTTTTTCAAAGGACGCTTCTGCCTCTTTATTTAAGTCCACGCCATATACTGTGTAACCTGATTTAGCTAGATTTTTTGACATCGGAAGACCCATGTTACCTAAACCGATAAAACCAATCTTTTTCATATCGCTTTCCTCCTATTTACACAATATATTTCCCGCGATTTATAATAGCTTTCGCAATTTCTCTCTTCTTCCTAAATACGTTCGTGTATAAAGGTACTAATAATTGACGGATTTCAGCTAAAATCACATGTCTATCTTGTTCTTCTGTGACAGCCGCCGAAAGTACAGAAATCGCTGCTTCTTCTACTTTACGGTATCCTTCTTCACAAATAACATCCGTTATGAGTTGCTTCGTACGTTCTTTTTCCTCACCATTTTTACTTACCGCTTTTCTCGTACGTAAAAACGCTGATTCCATGACGTACACGTCCGTCAACATATTTGAAATTACACGTGAATATTCTTGTTCTTGGTCAATTTTTAGGCCTGGAGTTTTAGAGAGCGTTTTCAAAGATTGTTTCAACAATTTTTTCGCTAATAAAATGTAACGATGGTTTCTTTCTACATTTGCTACATCACTTTCTACTTCAGTATCTTCTAATTGTTCGATTTGCTTGATTAACATTTTGGCAACTGTTAATCTATTAATTTCGTTCGTTCCTTCAAAAATACGACTAATTCTAGCATCACGATATAATCGTTCTACCTCATACTCTTGCATATAACCGTAACCACCATGAATTTGTACAGCTTCATCTACGATATAAGCAAGTGTTTCAGAAGCATTTACTTTATTCAGTGCACATTCAATTGCAAATTGGGACATTTTCTTCATAAGATCTTCATCGCTCTCATGAATTGCTTCATCGATTACACCTGCCGTACGATAAGCTGCACTTTCGGCTCCATATGTAGCAATGATCATATTTGCAATTTTTTCTTGAATCATCGTAAAGTCTACTAATTCCGTTTGGAACTGTTTTCGCTCTTTTCCATATTGAACCGACAAACCAATTGCTTGTTTTGCTGTTCCAATATTTCCAAAAGCAAGTTTAAGTCTAGCAAAGTTAAGAATATTAAGGGCTACGTGATGCCCTTTCCCAACTTCCCCTAAAACATTTTCAGCAGGGATGACAACATCTTCTAAAATAAGAGTCGCTGTTGAAGAACCTTTAATCCCCATTTTCTTTTCTTCTAATCCAATAGATACACCTTCACATGTTCTTTCGACAATAAACGCTGTCATTCCTTTATTTGTCTTCGCAAAAACAACGTATACATCTGCCATATGAGCATTTGTAATCCATTGCTTCTCACCATTTAACTTCCAAGCTGTTCCCTCTTCATTCAATACGGCGCTTGTTTTTGCACTTAATGCATCCGAACCAGCATTTGGCTCAGTTAAAGCATAAGCACCAATCCATTCTCCCGATGCGATTTTCGGTAAATATTTTTCTTTCTGTTCTTTCGTTCCATAATATATGTAAGGCAATGTACCGACACCAGCGTGTATATTAAAAGAAACGCTAAACGCACCAGCGTAACCCATTTTCTCTGCTACAAGACCTGAGACAGCCTTTCCTAACTCGAACCCGCCATAATCTTCTGGTACCTCAATGCCTAATAACCCAAGTTCCCCAGCTTTCTCAAATAATTGACGAGAAACTTTATAGTTATGTTGTTCAATATTCTCCATTTGTGGAACAATTTCTTGTTTAACGAATTGTTCTGTCGTTTTTGCGATTAAATCTTCATCACCTGAAAAATCTTCTGGTGTAAAGTAAGTATGATTTATATCTTTATTGAGTGAAAAAAATTCATCCCATGGTAACTTCGTTTTCTCCATATGTATCCCCCTATCATTCGGCTTTCATAGCTTTTTGCTTATGCTCGTCTACGATGAGTGGAATATCTTTTTTGAAAATAGAAGGCGATGATTTTTCACATCAAGCATTTTATTTTGCCAAAGATGTATTTTCATCGCCTTCGCTGCTTTATCTATTGATCTTCTGATAATACTGTTTTTGCAATACCAGTATCTAACTCTTCAAAGTCATGATACGAAATTGTTTCGTATAATTCACTTCTCGTTTGCATATTAGAAAGTGCATCTTTTTGAGAACCTGTTTCTTTAATTAAAGTAAACACATTTTCATACGCTTTCGCTGCAACGCGAAGTGAAGTTACAGGATAAATAACCATTTGGAAGCCCATATTCGCAAATTCCTCTGCACTATAATATGGAGTTTTTCCGAATTCAGTCATATTCGCAAGTAAAGGTGCATTTACCTTGCTATTAAATAGACGGAATTCTTCCTCTGATTGAAGCGCTTCAGGGAAAATTGCATCTGCACCTGCTTTTACATATGCATTTGCTCTTTCAATTGCTTCATCTAATCCTTCAACGCCGCGAGCATCAGTACGTGCTACAATGTATAAGCTCGGTGCAACTTCTTTAATCGCTTTAATTTTTTGAACCAATTCTTCTGTAGTAACAAGTTTCTTACCATTTAAATGTCCACATTTTTTTGGTAATTGCTGATCTTCAATTTGGACAGCTGCTACTTTCACTTCCACCATTTCTACAGCTGTTCTCGCTACATTTAGTACACCACCAAATCCTGTATCAATGTCAACAAGAACAGGTAAGTCTGTAGCTCTTACTAAATCTCTTGCTCTCTCAGCCACTTCAGTAGACGTCACGATACCTAAATCTGGTAAGCCTTTACTTGCAGTATAAGCAGCTCCTGATAAATAAAGAGCTGAAAAACCTGTATTTTTTGCAACTAAAGCCGCCATTGCATCATGAGCACCTGGAATTTGCAAAATTTCATTTGCTTCTACTAAAGCTCGGAATCGATTCGCAAGCTCCTCTTGTGTTGACTGCTTTTTCACAACCCAAGCCATTCTAAATTCCCCCCTATTATTAAATTAAGAATAGATCTACAAATTCATTTACATTCATATTTTCTAGCTTTTCTTCATTTAAACAAACTTCATGAATTTGTTCTTGTTGCTTACTAGAATAATGACCTGCCATATTTGCAGTGAATTTTTGAACAACTTTTGGAATTGCTTCGTCTCTACGGAAACGGTGACCAAGTGGATATTCACATTCCACATTTTCTGTTACTGTGCCATCTTTAAAGTGAACTTGAACAGCGTTGGCGATTGAGCGCTTGTTCGGGTCAAGGTAATCTAAACTGTACTGTTTGTTTTCAACAACAACCATCTTATTACGTAATTCGTCTACACGTGGATCGTTTGCTACTGCATCTTCATAATCGTCTGCAACGATATCTCCTTTTAATAAACCAATTGCCGTAATGTATTGTAAGCAATGATCACGATCAGCTGGGTTATTTAATGGACCTTCTTTATCAATAATACGAATTGCTGATTCATGAGTTGTAATTGTAATGCGGTCAATTTCATCCAATCTCTCTTTAATTTCCAGATGCAACTTCACTGCACATTCTGCAGCTGTTTGTGCATGGAATTCTGCTGGATATGACACTTTAAATAATACATTTTCCATTACATATGACTCTAGTGGTCTTGCTAATTTTAATTCTTGTTTATTGAATAATACATCTTGGAATCCCCATCCTGGCGCAGATAATGCTGTTGGATAACCCATTTCACCTTTTAGAGCAGTCATTGCAAGATGAACACCGCGGCTCGTTGCGTCACCTGCAGCCCATGATTTACGTGAGCCTGTATTTGGAGCATGACGATATGTACGAAGACTAGAATTATCAATCCACGCATGTGATAATGCATTAAAGATTTCTTCACGTGTTCCGCCAAGCATTTTCGCAACTACTGCAGTTGTTGCTACTTTTACATATAATACATGGTCAAGACCAACTCTGTTTAAGCTGTTTTCTAAAGCAAGCACGCCTTGAATTTCATGTGCTTTAATCATCATTTCTAATACTTCACGTACTTTTAAAGCTTCTTTTCCTTCTGAAATACGAACACGGCTAATATAATCTGCGACGGCTAAAATTCCGCCTAGGTTATCAGATGGATGTCCCCACTCTGCTGCAAGCCAAGTATCGTTATAGTCTAACCAACGGATCATACATCCGATATTAAATGCACCTTTTACTGGATCTAGTACATAAGACGTACCTGGTACACGTGTACCATTTGGCACGACTGTTCCTGGCACAACTGGTCCTAGTAATTTCGTACATTCTGGATATTGTAATGCTAAAATTCCACATCCAAGTGTATCAAGTAATACGTAACGAGCTGTACTGAATGCTTCTGCACTAGTAACCTCTTTATTTAATACATAATCCGTAATCTCTTCTAATAATGCATCTTTTTGCTTAATTTCATTTGTTTTAATCATGCTATCCTTCCCTTTCTGTCGAAAATTCGTTATTATTAATGATGGGTGTCGGTCAAACACCCATCTGGCGGGCGGTGCTAACAACTCCCCAGTTGTTCTTATTTACTAAGTACATGTCGCTCGCCAATATAATTTACACGCGGACGGAACAAACGATTATTTGCATGTTGCTCAATAACGTGCGCACATAATCCCACTGTTCTAGAGCTAAAGAAGATAGGTGTGTAAAGTTGAATTGGAATACCTAGCATCCAATATAC
>NZ_CAJCKK010000038.1:0-36703 GCF_903970865.1 Bacillus sp. ME78 | reverse complement strand
GGTGGGATGTATCGTTTCTTACATAAAAAATATCCGCATCAGATCCGTGCGGTTATCGAGGAATTAACAACTGCATTACCATGTACGGGGAATCCCCTATTCAAAATTTGCAAAATGCAAAAAGGTGTAAAGCATACAAAACGATATACAACCTTATATTTATCTATTCATTCGGATTTTTTATGTAAAAAAGAATCTGGAGAAGAGCAACACAGGGATCCATTTACACCAAAAGCTACCTATGCTCGTAAAGCGAAATTTATAGAAGCAGTTCTACAAGAGATGAATATCGGTGAACTGTCTGCAGACATGAATAAATTCATTCATGTATTAAAGCATACTTGTCATCGTCAAATCCGCAGTGTAATTCGCGGACTTCGTGACATGATTGATCGAAAAGAAGGATATCCAACGAAAATTGTATATACATTGAAAAAACTATTACATCAAACATCTCAATATCAAATCCTTGATGCTGCAGCGAAAGAAGGTATCTACCCTCTTATTGCGCAGCATATACCAAAAGAGAGAAATAGTGACCGTGAGCAAGCTGTCTTTAATTTCGGTTTACATTATTCTATGTACTCTCTTCGCAACATTAAAAAGATGTTTAAAAATGTACATACGCTACTGAAACAAAAGTTTGCGGTACCAGTGACGGAAGAATCGTATCACCGTAATTACCTAAAATATCAGGAAGAAACATTGTTTAGAAAATATGCATATGATCAAGGTGTGAATCTTCATGCATATATCGCTTTAGAAATTGAAATGCGTGAAAAATTAAAAGTACGCGGCCATAAAGAACGTACAATTCCAAGTGATATACGTGAATGGTTTATTGAAGAAATTGATAAGCTACCACAAGAGCAGCTGCGCGTAATTGAGCTACCAAAGCGATTTAATTTATTAGAGTTTATGCGTACCTTCGAACGTTTAGTACGCGCTGGTGTAACAATAACTACTCCAGATCAAGTGCTAACTGCAATGGAAATAAAATAATAGCAACTAGCTCTCTATTTTTGAAAAAAAACAAAAGTAGAGGGCTATTCGCGTTTGTTTGATTAGTAACACCTTTCTACTACTCTATTTATAAATACCAAATCGAAAGAACTTCATATAAAATGGAGTCTTTTTTTATGCACTTCTATACAAATTTGATTCTATCAATACATAACTTTCCACATAATACTAGAGTGTATTCTTCAAATGTATTAAAACCTATCACATAATACCTACAAAAAATCAAAAGGAAAATTATAAAAATAGTGGATATGAGGACAAATATAATCCAATGTGGATATAATCTTTCTAAAATCATTGTAATTACTAATGTTGTTGTATTTATCTAATAAAAATCATCAATAATAATGTGAGTTATGTGTAAATACTGGGTAGTGTTAACAAATAGCAGCCTAATCTGAATAAAATGTGGATAATTAGAAGGTTAAAATCAAATTGATCATCAAAATAAGTAAAAAAATTCCTATTTACGGGGTTGAATATATATAAGGCGTTTGGTATCAAATTCTTTCTGATTTCATGTAGAAATATAGTATTTTCTTTCTGCTTTTTTGTAGAATTAAAAGTTTAACAATCCTTGAATCTAAGGTTACTTTTTATGGAATTTATGATTTTTTATGTTCTTATATCAATTCCCCCCTTGTAGGAGTAAGTCTAACTTCTATTTTGTATAACCTATAAAAGTTTTATCTTTATTTCTTTTTAATATATAAGATATATATTTATAATAGATTTTTAATATAGCTAGTATGCTTGTTAATAAGATGTCTGACCTAATTTAAAATATTTGTAAATTACGTTATAATAATGGTAATTAAACATATCATTACCCACATATAAAAGGACAAACCTACGTATCCCTACCAGGGCGAGGTTTGTCCTTTTGTTATTTAGAAATTAAAAAATATTTTGGGCGTAACTTTTTGAAGAATAATTATAATTTTATTACTTCAATATTTTAAATGTGACATTTCAAAATTCGAGTTCATTTACTTTATTATATGCACAAATATATAAAGATTGTCGCATTCATTGTCTAAATGAGCAACCTGATACATTATCACATAGAGGAGTTCAAATATGTTTAGATTGTTCTATAGAACGTAGAAACAATTCTGGAGCAGAATTTTAATTGATTCACATCATATTATATGTTCAGGTCTTCTACTTTTAAAAATGTTAAAACCAGATTCACAATATTTTCAATAAGTATATTTGCGCTAGCAGTCCTGTTTATAGTAGAGAGACTAGGGAATAAGCGAATTTTTATTCAATCCATAAAATACCAAGAAGTCTCGCTTTTTCGGAAGCTTTTTTTTCTTCTGCCGAACTAATCTTATATTGATCAGCAAAATAGTCAATTTCAAATTCATCGTTGATTTTAGGCATTTCCCTATAAGGATAAGGGAATGCTTTTTTTGTCTTAATTAGGAAAAGACGTCCGATAGGAGACTGAGCAACTAGTGGGCCTAGGTTATTAGACTTTACATCTTTTGAATTTTTATTATTTACTACGCTGTTTGATGTTGGTGTTGTGCTAGCGTAAGCAGGTGTGGAAGATAATCCTATCACAGATATAGCCGTACCTCCTACACTTTCGACGACTGCCTTCTTCATAGCTTCCTTTGATCCCTCACTAAGCGCTTTTACTAACATCTCATCAATAACACTTTGTGCTCTGGCAGCTAATACCTCTCCTTCTGCCCTAGCTCCAATTTCAGCGACATTACGAGCCCAGGTCACAATAGATGGTACTTGGGTTGAGCTAGCTCCAGCCGTTTCCGAAACGAGAATGGCATCGGAGACTGCAGCTACAGGAGTCGACACTGCAGCTGTGTCCGCCATGACACTTGTTGCCATGACTGCAGTCCTTGCCGTATTAGTTGCACTCACAATTCCAGTAGCGGTCTCTGTTAGGGTCCCTATTGTAGGCGCTGTGAAGGGCGCTGCCAATCCGTCACTCTCGATCGTTAAGAATAGTAATCCGGTCACCAATAGACCTATCACAACTAAGATTATTGTTTCTTTAGGGTGGTTTACCATAAAATTGATAGCCTCTTTAGCTAACAGGAATCGAGCATTATTTACATCCTTGTAAGCAAAGGCAGAAATCTGAATTATATCTGGTAGAGAACCGGAGGCATAAGCACTTTTCATCGTTCTATTAAGCTTAAGAATATTGATTTGCGATTCGACTTTTTGTATACCACGCAATCTGATAGCCTGCTGGTAGTATGTTTCATCACAGCATAAGAAATAGCGTTCGCCAGGCTTTCCAATAAGCCTCGAATACATCACATCACGGAGTCCCATAACACTAACTTCTAGTTCTGAAGACATCGCCTCAGTACGAACCTTAATCATAGGAACCTTTTTTAGATCAATACCATTTACAGAACCTGTTGGCATGAAATCACCGATATCACTGCCAACAGGGGCCAATTGATCTGCATAAGCCATAGCAAGCTTACGTGTATCATCCGTCTCACCGATTGTTCTAGCGCGTAAAAAATTACGGATACAAAAAGCAGCTACTTCCCAATCATCTACCTCTCTCCACTTTTTATTGTCAGGTCGTCTGAATTTTACACAAATTTCGTAAATTAAACATCCTGCAAACTTTCTCTCCACTTGCATATAAATATCAAGGAACTCGCAATTAAATTGCGGCAGAATAATATTTATGAGATAGAGGAAGATTTCCTTAAATTTAAAACTAAAATAGATTTTTTTCTTTCTTGCTTGAGGATAAAATTCTCCTGGTTTGTAGATTCCGGAGAGGCCGTTCCTCAGATAGCTGTTCTGCACGTCCTTAATTTTCTTCTCTGCAGCCCTATTACCTGGTTTACTATTAGGCTTGATTTCATAAAACTCATTTCGTTCACCAGATTGCCTTTTGCGCCCGACTACATCACCATAGGCAAGTCGAACGGGTCTCAATCCTTTATAGGTTGAGATATCTGGCCAAGGTAAATTTTTATCTGACAGTAATTTCTTTTCCAATCCATGGATGTTCTTGTGACGTCGGGCTAAAATTTTGGCGTAATCCTTTTTGAGGAGTGTATCCCACCAGTCGTTGAAAAGGGAATCCTGTGGAGTGAGAATGTTCTGAACAATCGCGGAAGTTTCTTTGAGATAATCTAGGACAATTGGCGCCTCAACAATTTTAAGTCCGAACGCACTTGCATGTCTGGATGACGAAAAGTGATTAGGCTCTTCAGGTGATCCAGCATTAGCATAAATCGGTGCCATACACATAGTAACAGTTTTCATATTCCACCTCTAGTATCCTATGTATGCCAAGGTGGGAATTGACATTAAACCCACCTTTTTGGCCTATTTTCAGATGTATCTTGATTAATCCACTTTGTCGAATTTACTGTCGATCTCGATATCGATGCCGCTGGTTGGAGTATAATCGAACCAACTTGCGACAAGTGAAGCTGTCGCTGCAGCTGAGATATCGGCATCTAGTCCTTCGCCACTGACCTTATTGTTCGCACCTAAGGAGATTAGGTCATAGTCATTACTGCTCCCCGGATTTTTATAAACCAGATTGTGATTCCAGGCATCTTTGAATGGTGCCCCTGGCAATACCGACAGATTAGCTGGGTAAGATTTATGTGCCTTATAATAGTCTTCAATCAACTTGATTACTTTTTGCATGGTATCCCAGGTCTTTCTTTGTTCAGGGTAAAGAAGCGGCCGCGCATGCTTTTCTGGATTAGCAGGCGGTATGCTTGCATAATTAGTGCGAGCAAAGTTTGCTACTTCCTCAGCTATAGTAATATACGGTGTTTTATCTTGGCTTGAGAAAACACCGGTATTGATCAATTTTGTAAAGGATTCCTCAAAACCCGGCCTTACAGGTATAACGATACGAGTGTAACCTGATCGTAAGAAATCCCGATGATTAACGTCTGGATGCTCAAATAGCATTTTTTCCCGAGCTAGGTCGTCCGATCCCCAAAAATAAGGATAAAGGAAATAGAGTAGGTTCTCCCATTCAATAGCATGATGAAGGTACTTGACAATATCTCCAAAACCTGCCGTAATTGCCCACTCGTCCTTCGTGAGTTTGCGAGCTAAATCGGCATTCGGGAAGTCATCAGGAAGCTGGTTCTGCTCCATATCAATTAATTTATTTAAAATTTTTCCAACCTCAGAAGGTGTGGGATCAAACTGTTCGCCAATTATCCAATAAAGTGTCTGACGAATAAGTTCCTCACGCTCTAGACGACGTAGCGTTAACGTGTCCTTCCCTGACAATTCCATCCACAACTGATCACGTTCGGCTTGAAGTTTAGCAATTTCATCTTGCCATTTCGCAAATGCTATGTCTCGTAGAGTTGTCCAGCTTTTGATTCGCCAAGTCTCGAGTGTAAGTTCATCTCTTATAGCTCCCATCACTACATTAATAGTTACGCGATTGACTTTTGAATAATATAGAAACCAACTGGCTTGTTTGCCACTTCCGGAGCCCGTTGAAGTCCCATTAAATGTACCACCTTTCTCGACTGAAGTGACAGTGTGTGGTACAGGGTACACAAATGTGTTTGGTGGGAACATTACGTTAAGAGTGTCAGTACCTAACCACATGCCATCGAACTTAACTCCCTGGCTGTTCATTTTATAACCATCTGGAGCAACAAATTCAAAAATCTCCATTCCGCCTTTAGGGTCTTGTAGGGAACGTGAAATACTTAGCGGTATCGCCTTTGGTGGTGGAGGCTCGATTACCCCGCCATATTTGTCGGCCTCGATTTTCCATTTATCATTTTCCTCGGTCAAGTCGGTCAGTTTCAACGGAAAAACGAAAGGTTTCTGAATTTCCTTATCAAGTACCCGCACTCGCCGATGAAGGGCCCATAGACGAGCTCCCGGGTTTGGAATGACGATGTCAAAGGTTAACCGCAGTCCATAGCGAAAGAGGTCAGTGCGCCACTTTCTCATCATACGATAGTAATCAATTCGTATTGCGCGGTCTTCATGCGGGTTGGTAATGGTTCGAAATGAATTATCCTCTGTGCCACGCTTTGTTTCGAGTTTGAATGATATCTTGTGTTCCTGCCGAGTTCTGGCGGAGGCCTTCTCAGTCACTTCACGGGCGCGTTGCGTACTATCTTTTACAACCTGACGATTTTCAGAGTTATTATTTAGGCCAGTTGTAACAGTCATGGATACTGGTCCATATCCTCCGGTCACCTGAGCTGAAAAATTAAAGGCACTAGCGTGTTTCGACTCATTTTCTGTAGAAATGGATACATCCGTCTTCTCAGCAACGCCTCGTTCACTGTAACTCTCAAAATAATCCTGTACAATGCGCTCAAATTCTTCGCTTGTAGTCGCCCATTCCTTATGTGAAATTGTAACAGTTTCCTTGGGTGCAAGAGGCACTGTGTACATAAGCTCACCACGTTCCACGCCAACGGGATACATTTCAATACGTTCTAAATGAAGTTGTCCTACTGGGGCTGTCTTCATACGCTTCTTGAAAGCCTCTATCAAGAATGATAAATTCCCTTGGTTATCTCTTTCTTCCTTTAAAGCTGCGACATCGACAAGAAGACTCGCGGGAATACTGGCGGCGAGCGGCGCAAGAGTTATATTCGTTGCCGCACTATTTTGGTTATTACTCAACATATCCACAATCCGACTAAGATTATCTAAATTTTCTGTTAAATGCGTGTCATTTGATACGTTAATGTTTTCCTGTGACAAGGTTTCCCTAACTTTTTTTACTTGTTCAGGTTTCATTCCGACTTGTCGGATGAAGTTAATTTTCTCTAGAGCCCTACCACTTTTCAGGTCGTTTTCCTCTTGCTCCTCTGGCGTTTGTTCAATCATAACGTAGCTTGATGAACGTAAGACTCTTTTGCTGTTAGTCAGTTCCATAGCCTTCATAAACCTCCTAGTGGATAAAGATATTTATTATGTAAGGTAAACTCTAACATTTAGACTTGACCACATTAATTAGTTATTTCTTGGGCTAATAAATTTATACTTATAAATTAAAAGGGTTTCATGCCGACATCTAAAACTCTTATACTTCTAGTTACACAAACCATGGTATTGATAATCGGCAATCATTTTACACTGTGTTTAAATAAAGCCCTAAAAAATTAAAAAAATTTACCATTTCCTTCAATAAAACACTGACATAATGGTGCCACTAAAAATCCAATCTCGTTATAGAAATGAATTCCTATAACGAGATTGGATTTTTTAAAGGGATTCTTTTGGGATTAGTTTTTGTAGTGCCTTTTTGGAGTATTATGATAGCCTTATTTATTTGGCTTTATAAATAATAAACAACATATCCAAAAAGCAAAGGGTTGTTTGTCCGTTTGCTTTTTGGATATGCCAGCAACCGTGCGTAGCAAAGGGCGGTAGCAGGTCTTTCAGTTGTTTTCTGTTATAATATATCCAAAGAAATTAGGTGATTATATTGAATGAGACAATTAACTTAGAGAAAACTTTAGAAGCGTTCTCTACATATTTAAGTGAAAAAGGCCGAAAACATTCTACAATCCAACGCTATGCATACGATATTAAAGATTTTTATAGATGGTTGAATGAAAATGAGTTGCTTTTACATATAAAATCATGGAATGAAATATCCGTAGATGATTATCAAGCTTATTTCTCAGTGTTAGAAAACAAACGAGAATATTCTCTTAAAACAAGGCACAGGATATGGGTGGTTTTAAAGAGGTTACACATGTTTTTAGGTATAGTTAGTCCATTAGATGATATTCATCTCTCTTTAATTCCGGATCAATCACTAAATGACAATGATTTTATTACCGAATTGGAAGAGGCGCTTTTAAAACAAACTGTTCTATCAACTAAGGGATTAACAGAGAGACAAGCTAAATATCGTCCTCTAATCATGGATAGAAACGCTTGTATAATTAATTTAATAGTAAACTATGGTTTGTCTTTGCAAGAGCTTGTATCGCTTAATATGAACCATATACAGTTTGCTAGGAACACTTTAATTGTTCCAGGAGAAAACGGAGTTACTAGATCTGTCTTCTTAACAGCCGAAGATACAAAACAGCTTTACAAATATTATTCGACAATCCCTGAACCTGTAAGACCTCGACAGCACACAGATAATCCGCTATTTGTGGCATTTGATTTTAATCGAGGTACTTATCGATGGGTTTACGAAAATGATGCACCAAAGGCTTTGTCTGAGGTTGCTATACAAAAGATGATTCGACTTGAAGTGAAACGAGCAGAATTAGATAGGCGTATTTCTGCACAGCAGCTGAGGAACACATTTATTCTTCGCCTTATTAAGCAAGGACTTTCTGAAAGTGAATTAATTGCTAGAATTGGTTTTAAGACTAAAATATCGTTAAAAAGATATTTTCAATATTTGAATTTATAAGTCATATAAGGAAATTTGATATAAAATATTTATATTAATTAATCGTGCTGAGGGATTTATTGGTGATATTTCACCTTAATTCATATCTTAATTGGCTCAATTGAATTTATTATTAAACAATAAACTCCCTCTGCTTTAAATCATAATAGAGGGAGTTTAATTATTTCGTATACAGGTATATTAATTGTGCATTTTGTAAATTGTAACTTTAGATACAGTAACAGATTTTGGAGCGATTAATCGTAATAATAAATATTTATGATTTCTATCACTATGTATTATATAACCAATTCCTTCGTAATAATGAGCACTTAAATGTCTATAATATTTATTAATATAATCCTCTACAAATGATGTAGGATTAATCTTCTGTAGTTCGTCAATTTTTTCTAAATAAGAAAGAAATTTTTCTGTTATAAAATATTGTGGGTGTCCATTTGGGGGATTATGTCGTGCAGAATCTTTATAAACCTGTTCCGCTAATTGTATCCAAGAAAGTCTCTCTTCAATAGGATATTTCCAAAAACGACTTACTGATACAACATCATCAAAATTTATTGTAACATTATTCTCGGTTATCGTTTCTTTATAATGACATAGTGTTTTTTGGTGTACAACTGTTTTAAAGTTTAGTTTTAGAAATCTCCATCTGCTAACTCCTAAGTCTTTAAGCCGTATTGCTAAATCACTCATTTGAGTTACTTTCCCCTCCATACAATCGTCAAATCTACATTTTATTTAATATATATTAAATAAAATGTAGATTTGCTTTGCTGTTTTTTTGTCAGTTTACTTTTCCTCCTCTATTTTTAGATCTATTTCTTTAATTAGATTTTCATTACTCTTCATTAATTCCTCGAAGTACTCTTCTTTATTTTCTTCTATGTACTTCATAAGTTTCTTAAATTCCATTATAATCTCCTCTTCGCTTTTACTTTTAAGTATTACTCTAATTCAAAGACAGATAACATCTCAATTTGTAGAAATGATTTTAGAACATCCCAAACTCCCTCGGATTCATGTAGTGGTACCTAAAGAACATTTTTATACGTATTAAATCCAACCTCATTATATTAAGAATTACCTTAGTGAAGGAACTTCTTCAGGAAATGTCATATCTTTTTATCAAGTTTTTGCTGATTTTGTAATTCATCCCCACCTACGTTGCGCTTAGAGGAAGGAGAATTCTAGTTGGAATTCGTTAAAAATGAATATATCTTGGTACTAAAAAAACTCCCGAGTTCAATTAATTTGGTTCAAGATGTTTTTTAATGCATTTTTTACAGTGACATCTATTTATAACAAAAAGATTTCGGGCTTTTCGTTCATTGACATTATGACAAATAAATCTTCTTCACCATTAATATCATGTATAGTAAACCACGTTAATTATCGCAATTACCATATGTAAATATTAACATAAAAAAGAAATAATTTGCAGACTTATAAAGCGTTTTCGCGAATGATATCTTTATATTTGGATTAAATAGTATTAATTACAATACATACCTTGAAAACATGTAGAAAAGAGGTGAATAAGGTTAAAAAGATTTTAATTATTATACTAACAGTACTAGTTTTGTGTAGTTCACTTTTTTATTTTGTTTTTTATAGTGAGTCTACGTTATCAAAAACAAAATCTAACATTCCCTACAAAAAAGAAGAACAATCTGTAACTTGGGGAAGAAAGGCTGTAATAGAAGATAGATTTACTGGTATTCAAAATAAAATCAAAGTTGCTATTTTGGATAATGGTATATATAAAGAACATGAAGATTTAAAAGGTAAAGTTGTAAAAGAATTCAATACTATTAATTTAAATAATCCTATTATTGATGAAACTGGCCATGGAACTGCTATTGCTGGAATCATAGCTGCTGAAAATAATAATTTGGGAATTTTAGGTGTAATGCCAAACATTCAACTCTATGACGTCAAAGTCCTTGATAAGCAAGGTAAAGGCGATGTTGACCATCTTATTAAAGGTATACGTTGGTGTATAGAACAACGAGTTAATATATTAAACATTAGCTTTGGGTTACAATCTGAAAGTCCTGAATTAAAAAAAGCAATAGATGAAGCAGTAGATTCTGGAATTATTGTAGTAGCTGCTGCCGGTAATACTTATGGATTGGGTGTAGACTATCCCGCTAAGTATGAAAATGTTATATCTATATCATCAGTAAATAAAGAATTTAAACGTGCTAGCTCATCTGCCAAAGGAAAAATAGATTTTGCAGCTCCTGGAGTTGATATATTGTCAACTAATCAAGTTGGAGGGTATTCCACATATAGTGGAACATCGTTTGCAACTGCATTTGCAACTGGTGTTATAGCTGCATTATTAGCTGAGGGCGATAATACGCTTAACTTGGACCAAATTAAAAAAATTTTAATTGAGCGTTCAATAGATCTAGGAAGTACGGGTTATGATAATGAATTTGGCTATGGTTTAATACAAAAATGACTAGGAGTGACTAAAGATGCAAAAATTATTAATAAAAATAATGATATTGACTTTATTTATTACTTTAATTCCTAATTTAGGGATTGTTGTTCATGAAGCTAATGCTGCAACACAAGAAACAGACCTAATTGATCAAAATGTAGAACAACAAGTTGATAGTAGCGTTTCAGAAGGATTGAACGTTGAGGTTGTTACAGATAATAGTGAAGAAATTATAGTAGAAAGTGCAGTAAATGCTGAAGATTTTACCGCATCAACGGATGTTTCTTTAGATAAAGAAACAGGTGATATTCAGGTTAATGGGAACTTTATTGATGAAAATGGAGAAGAAATAAAAGTAAATTTTGATGTTGAAGTCATTGAATCAAATGAAGAAGTATTCATCGCCAACTTTAGAGATCAAAAAACTGGTAAAATATATGAGTATGATACAACAAAACTTCAAGCTTCTGTAATACCAGCCGTTCCAGTGGTATTAGCTTTAGTAGCCAGAGCAGGTATCCAAGCTGCTATAAAAAAATGGGGAAAAACTGCTTTAAGACAAGTTTCTAAGCAACTAACAAAATCAAATAGTCCAGTGTGGAAAGGTCTATCACCACATAAAGGAAAAACAAAAACTAGTGGTAAAGGTTCAAAAAAGAAATACTATGAATGGGATCATACTCATAACGACATTGAGGTTTATGATAGTAAAGGTAAGCATCTAGGAAGTATGGATCCACTTACTGGTGACATGATAAAAGGTCCTATTAAAGGTAGATCTATAAAAATATAATAGTTTGAACAGAGGTGTATTATTTCTTGAAAAAAATTAGAGGTTGGAAAAGAAGAGTAAGAAAGCTGAATGAATGGAAAGTAGAGAATAGTCAATTTGATAATAAATTTTTAGAGGTTAACCATTTTGATTATGTAAAAACTTTTAATTATCTAGATACACAGGATTTACCAATTTGGTATAAAAAGAAAGTGATTTGTGCATTAGTTGAAGTTTTTCAAAGTTGGAAGTCGGCCGCCGAATCTAAGTTTGATCACTTTTATTTAAGATTACAGATAAATGAAAATGATTTATTAGATTCTCAGCTAATTATAGCTTTAGATGAACAAATAGTAGAGTATAAAAATAAATTCGTCGAATATCAAACTCAATTGGAAAAGCCGTTATTTTTAAATAACATTGCTTTCAACTGGCAGGCATATCATTTAGTTTCTATTTGGCTAGAAGATGAAATAAATACTCTATCTGCAACAGAAAAAGAATTATTATTAAATAATTTACTAGAGGTCCGAAAGGTTACCTCCTACGAAGATGAAACTTCTAATGAATATTTAATTAAGGACAGTGTCATTTGGGTATCTGATTACGAGAATATTAAATAGAATAAGTATAAAAAGTAAATAACTTCTAGAACATGGGTTTAGTACAGTACTAAACTCATGTTTTTGAGTCTAGTTAAATTTATATTACACGTTTGAAACATTGCATTGCCACTTTATTACTTGGTGATTCCTCTTTAATTTCTTAATAAATATTCATAGTTATATTGTTATCCCCATAGCAAAGTATCATTTCATATTGCCATGGAGCATTCCTCCTTTTTTATTAGATAGAAAAAGAGAGTCCCTATCTAATAGGCACTCTCTTTTATGTATATCCTCTATTTTTAATCAACTGTGATTTCATGTATATTCAACTTGTTTAACTTTTCCATATAAAAACTCATTACTTTTTGAGCATGTTGTATAGCGATTAATCCATCTTGAACAGTAAGTGCTTCAAAATACGGATAACGAATGTCTGTAGCATAACCATTTAGCTGCACGCACTGTTCTAAAATCAATGAGAATTCCTCATCTAATTTCCGACACGATTTGTGCAGCATTAAAAGGTTATGAGTTTTTGGAACTGTCTTACCGTTTAGTGCAAGAAATCCTTTTAGAAGTTTTTCCACGCATTGTTGACTATGATAACAAATAATTGCAGTAGGGAAAGGCTTCATGTGAGTTAAGTAACCAGCAGAATCTAAATCAGATTTTGCAATAAATACCCACTCTTTTAGATCCTCAGTATTTCTCATATAGGACCTTCCCTTCTAGTGCAATCTTATGTTCCATAGTAACGGTACGGCTAGCGCGTTCTTGAAACTCTTCTGGTCCATACACTAAAATATCAACTGGTGTTTCCATAGCATCATAAATACCCCAATTGATACGATTAATGACTTCTCTTTTTCTTTCCCCGACACCTTCCACAACAATACAGAGATCAAAATCACTGTCTTCATTTGGTGTGCCATATGCATGAGAGCCAAAAAGGATAATTTTTTGGACAGAAGATACAGTTTCACGAATCTTTTGCACCAATAGGTCCAATTCCCTTTGTACTTCTTCGTTAATCCGAATCACTCCTCGGATAAAGTAATTATATTGACGTTTAAGTATATTATACATACGTTTCCCTTCTCCTTGCTATTACATATTTATTTTTATATTTTTCTCTTGTTTCCCAACGTTCTGCAATGCTTGATAACATTCGTATATCTGCTTGAAATCTTGTAAAAATCCATCGTCAGAGATACTATGAAATCCTTTAAAGTTCTTTCTACACCAATATAAGATGCTAGATTCATCCTTCGCTAAAAAAGAATCCGGATTGAAATGAATCAAAGCCTCTGCTAAACAAGCCAGAAGCAATGGTATCATTTCGGAATCTTGCTTTGATAAATCCAGTACAGATACAACGGTATACTGTTTATATTGGTAGTATTGTAGAACACCATTACACATGTTTGTTGGTGTTAAACTGTGTTGCAATTGAGTGGAATCTAATTGATACACTCTCATCTTGTCCCCTCCTATATCATTACCCCTCAATTGGTGCAGCTTTCATAAAAGCCTTTTGAGCTTGGAAAATGATATAGTGATTCGATACGGTACCTTCATCAAAGAGTTCGTTGACGAATTGAGCAACAGTCATGGCAGCGAACTTATTGGTAATAACGCGCTGTGGTTCCGAAGCAGCTAATTCGGAACAACTTAATTGACTTGGAGCCGTTTCTTTTTTCGTAAAAGCATCCGGAAATAAATCGCCAAGCGGTGAAAGAATGACCTCGCCATTCAATTTAACTCCACATACTGCTTGTCCGTTATAACCACTGTTTTTATAATCAGCTATTTGTTGAGGTGTCCAATGTCTTTTATTTACTTCTCCCCAATTATCAGGAACGGTTACAGCTGTATTCCCTACATCGATGTAAATAAGGTTATCCGATTGATGGAAGAAGTGATGAAAGACCTCACGAGAAAACATATTATCTACTGCCCCAATTACAATTGGCAGATACAAGTATTCGTCGTTATGTTGTTTTTTTAATAAATCGTATTTATTACCAAACAACTGCTGCATTGTTTCTATGTCTTCTATGTACTGTGACGTAAAGGAAGAGATAGGAACGTTATAGCCAGCTTTATATCGACGAGTCAATACTTCTGCTTTGTATTTACCAACATCAGGTCGAATAAAGAGTTGATTTCCAAGGTTTTTTTCTTCAACCGTGTCTGGATCTGCAACTACAATTTCACCATCCAATTGAAAAATACTCATCATTTGTGCAATATGTTGTAAAATTAATCCTCCGTTTCCTCCAGCACCTACTAATACAATATGTGGTACAATCTTCTTTCCTTCTGCAATATCAATAACAATACTCATTTTTATAGCCCCCTATTTTTCTTTTGATAGTGTATTCTCTAAATTTCGTAGAAATGGAATTGATAAATTTGTAATCCTATGCACGGAATACAAGTCAAATGAATGTATCAATAGTATCGACGCAGCATAAATGACACCTTCCTCTTGCACAATGGCTACAACATATTGAAGTAAATTCAACTGCACAACAAGCGCATCTACATATTCTTGATGTGTGTTTAAATCAATATGAGTATTCTTCCTCTGTCCTTCTAATGCTTCATATATGTGATTCATCTCTAATTTGCACATCAATTGGAATAGCTTATAGTCATCATGTGATTCCTCTATTGCTTGTTTATTCTTTGTAAGAACTAACATGTAGTGCTTTATCTTTGTAAACATTGAAACGTGAATTGTTTTTAATGCTGCCATAATAAAGAAAGAGACATAAAAATATGTCTCTTTTACGCCCCCTTGTGTATTTATTTTAAAAGTGTGATCCTACTTAAATCGTAATTTTGGCTTATCCCTTTCGTTGCATATTCTCCTGCAAATATAAAGTTAGGGTTAATAGAATGAAATTCTCCATTTATACAAGTGCGTACACGTAGTTCAGGGAAAACATCCTCTATTCTGCCAACAATCGCATAAAGAATAGGAGCCCGTTCACTTTGATTATCTAAATCACTTGGTTCAGCAGAGCAACGATGATGACTGTGTATCTCCATAACTTTCATAGCGATAGACTGCATCTCTATATTCGTTTCTGGGATTACAATTTCAGTTGCTACCTGCTGAGGTGGAAAATTCATAAAATAACCACGCTCTTTATTGAAATAGATATCAGCATGTAATTCGCAATCACGTTTACGAGAAATGGCTTGTGCAATAATGATAAAGTCCATTAATAAGATCCTCGGAATAAAACCCCTAGGTAAAAAATGCTTACGCCAAGCACCAAAAGAAAAAGGACAATCTGAAATAGATCGTCCCTCTGCAGTACTTGCTCCTTTTGCGCCGACAGTTAAAATCGGAAGTAGTGCATTTGTATCCTCATCAAATTTAATGACAGTTAAGCCTTTAACAAATGAGGGATAACGATGCTCTAATTTTACGCGGATGTCCTCTGCTTCTATTTTTCTTACATCTGTGGAATCTCCATTTTGAATAGCAATTCCATGTGTAATTTCTTCTTCTGTAAACCAATCTACTAACGGTATATCTCCAAATACTACGTGACGAACAACCGTTGTTGTATTGATTTTATCTAGACAATCTGTAGCTTTTGTAGCCTTAGCTTTCTTACCGCTCTTTGTCTTATCTTTTGCTTTTTCCTTTTTTTCTTCCTTTTTAGCAGTGGCTTGCTCTGAAGCAGCTTTTTTCACTGGTACTGTTGTTTCCTCTACTTGTTTTTCCATATCAAAAAAATCGAATAAGTTAGTCATATTAAAAATCCTCCTAGTATGTTTTCTTGTATATAATCCCGCTATTTATTAAAAAGTAATTTCTGATTCTATTAGAATGGAATCATCAAAACTTTGGTTTTCAAATTGTTTAAATAACTCTCCTACTGGTTCCGTGTGAGTATGTGTAAGGTCATGGTTGAATGAACTTGCAAAGAATAAAACATGAAATGTTTCTAAATCTTTTAAAGTCCGGAATTCAGGTATCACAACTCTACCCGTACATACCGATCCACTAGGATGAACATTAGAGTATGGAAATTGATATAATTTTATCCCTTCTTCTAACTCCATATCTTCTTTTACAGCAAAGACAGAGATATTCGTAACTCGTTTTTGGTACACCGTATAACGAAATAATAGACGTGGAAAGCCTACTTGTTGAAACGGTCGTTCAAAAAAATGAATATCCCACTGAGCCTTTGGTACTTCAATCCAAACAACTTGTTTATCTCCACTCTTAGATAACACCTCGTGTTTTATACACCCTTTTGGGAGTACGCCACTAGAGTAATGAGTATTATCTTGTGTACCCTGCTCCATAACTTCTTTTAAAGCTAAATAAAAGTCCTTAAAAGTAACGGCAGTTTCTCCACGTGATAATTCGTTGTTAAATTGCTGAATGGTTACAATTCCTTTTGGCTCTAAAGCATCAAATATTGCTACTGTCTTCATTTGTTGTTTCCCCCTGCGTATAGATTGTTTCCAATAAATCTAGTAACATCTCAAATTTATATGGTCCGTATAATGGTTCGTCGCCATAATAGAGATAAAGAGATTCTTCATCAATTTGGTAAGAATACTTTACTGGATAACAATCTAGTAATTTAGAAATTTTTTCTTTATACTTCGGTGATATGCCGTCTATTGTTTCAGCTATAGCACCCCATGTTTCCTCTGCTGCTTCCTGTATTTCCTTTAATGGTATGTCGAATAGTGTAGAGAGCTTTTCATACTCTTCTTCATCAATTGGAAAAGCTTCTAAGCCCATCTCTTCGATCATGTCCGTACCCAGTTCTTTAAATCCTTCTTCATGGTCTAATTCATAGATATTCTCTCGTTCTAAATACGAGGGAGAATACTGTGTTACATCAATCAAAAGCACATGCATGCGTTTAAAGTAATGTAAGAAATGAAATTGACATGAATAAAATTTAGATAGATTTATGTTTAATAGGTTCATGGAAAGTAGGAAGATTACAATCGTATCTGTTGATTCTATGTCCGCCCACCGTATTGTTTGATTTTCATCTAGAAAGTCCACACAAGTTAGGATTTTACCAATTGCTCCATGAGAGATTTTGTTGAAATCTATCTCTATATCTTTAGAAAGGCTTTCTAATATATATATTTCCTCTTGATATCTTTGTTTAATTTGCTCCCAATTTACGATGCTATAAGTTTTGTTTAACTTAAGTGATAGTAAGTAGTTTGACATCGCTACATTAGATGAATATCCAAATAATTTCTTCATTTTTAGGCCCTCTGTACTAACTTGCTATATTTTTTGTTAACTGTATCTCTTCAAAGATACGAAGTAACATTTCAATTCGTTTAATTGCCGGAAAATATGTATCATCATCATAGAAAAGGTAAAGTTTTTCCTCTTCAGCTTGGTAAAGCATACGTATATTAAACTGATCTTGGATTGAACGAAAGAAACTTTGATCATTTATCTTTATGTTGGAAAAAATCTCACCAATTGGACTCCATGCATTATCAACAATGTAGTTTAATTCATCCATGGATATATGAAATAGATCCGAATATTTGATTAGAGTATCTTTATCGTCGCTATCTACCTCTTCGTGATGTAATTTCATATCTTGAATTAAATCATCACCCCAGCTATTAAAGGACTCCTCACAATCGTACTCTTCGAAATTTTCTTGTTCTAAATAAGTTGGGTAATAATCTTTTACAGGAATCCCCAATCTATACATACGCATAAATATCTCCATAAGGTACAATTGCGATGTATAGAAGCAAGAAAGATCAGTATCTAAAGATTTTTCCGCAATCATAATTATTTCAAGTAACGTTTTCGAATCAATCAAACCAATTGGGAAATTGGAGTCCTCTTCTAAATAAGAAACGGCAGCCATTACTTGTTGAATGGCTCGTTCTGAAATCTTGCTGAAGTCTATTTCTCTTGAGTGCTCTAAACAATCTAATATGTAGATTTCTTTTTCATGTTTCTTATCTGCAAGTAATTCATGCAGTAAGTGAGCATTCTTTTTTATTTTTAACGAAAGTAGATACCTTCTTACTTTCTGCTGATTGTATGTAAATAATAATTTCATACCTGGTTCCCCTTCGTCTTTTCTCGAATCATTGCCGCAAGACGGATTATAATTTCATAATAAGAAAGTACCCATTCATCAAATGAGTACTGTTCATAACCATCCTCTAGAAATTCAATCAAAATATGACTGGGATACGCTTCACTTTGATAGGTGTTAAACGAAAATTCATGTAACACGAATTGAAAATCGGATTGTGTTATATGTTCCGATCCTATACATAAATAGTAACCAGCTGTATCGAAGTAACATCCTTCCGCAGCCATAGAACTAATATCCGAAGCAAAATTCGAATACATGTCTTCTGAGCTAAATAGCGTCCCATCTAACAGGTCTTCTTCAGTTCCAAAGGCAAAGTGACAAAATATACGTGTTTGCTCGTTAAAACGCGCAAGCGAATCGAATAATAGTTCACTTGTGATATGCAACTTGTCCCTGTGAAAATCATTGATATTGATTAAGAGTCGGATGTTATATTTGCGAATTAATTTTTGTATGCGTAGTATCCGAATGTATACTTTCATCTCATTTCCTTGATTAAATAAATATCTCATCTTCTAGACCCTGCTTTTCTACATCTTCTAGTTGTTCAGTGAAAAGATGTAAATGTAGCATTTCTTTTAATTCACAATCTGGACCATTTATACGAAATAAATTACCACTATAAAACGTGACATAATGTCGTAGCTGCTCAAATTGCTTTTCAAATTCATCTATATGTTCTAATGGTATGTTTTCTAAATCAGGCATTTCGTTCGCAATAAATCCATTTATAATCGATTCAAAGGATTGACGAAGTTCTTGATTATTAGGAAGGACTTCTTTTGACTGTAAAAAGTCAAAGAAGTCACTGTGATTCATACTCATTTGGATGCCCCCTTACACGCGAACCGGTAGAATTAACTGCAGATTAGAGTGAGTGGTATCCTCTGCTCCTACTACAACGATAGGTCTCTGATTACTAATCATTTTTATCGCGATTGTTTCAGAAGTTATCGTTTGTAGTGCTTGCAGCAGATATTCCACATTACAAGCCAATGTAAATGCTTCTACTTGATTACATGGAATTTCTACACTTGCAGTACCTACTTGAGAATTTTGTGGTTTAAGATGGATGCTTTCTTTTCCTTCTGACGTAAGCACGATTAATGAAGAAAATGCCGAAAGCTGCTCCAACGTGTTTTTAAATTCTTCACGTGATAG
Organism: Bacillus sp. ME78; assembly: GCF_903970865.1. NCBI lineage: Bacteria > Bacillati > Bacillota > Bacilli > Caryophanales > Bacillaceae > Bacillus > Bacillus sp. ME78. The sequence goes on along the minus strand of NZ_CAJCKK010000038.1, from coordinate 17,154 downwards.
TTGTATTTCACTTTTAAATTCGTCGGGTACCATACGTGCCGTATCAGGATATGTACCAGCTAGTAATCTAGACTGATAGATAATACTTTCGCCACGGATTAACAGCTGTGTATCACTAATGAGCTTTAATTGTAAATTTGTTTCACGATTAAAGAGCTTAAGAGCTGTTTTAAGAGACTTAATTGGTAACACAACTTCACCATCTTTTGCGATAGTGATCTTTGTACAATCAAAATGTAAACGGGCTAAACGGTGAGCATCAGTTGCTGTACTAAAGAACTTATCATCAACTGATTTTAAGTTCACACCGGTTAGGATCTTACGTGTATCCATTGCAGGAATAGCATGTAATGTTCCGTTGGCCATTGATACAAATTGTTCTTGCGAAAGTGAAATCCAATCTTCCCCTGCTTCAATTTTGATTTCAGGATATTCTTCATGATCCATGGTACAAAAGCTAAACTGTTTCTTCATACTTTCTACAATTTTTAGCTCATTGTTTTTATGTTCTAAACCAATGAATTCACTTTTAAATTTCTTAATCGTTTTAAGTACCGGAGCAGCTGCAAAAAGCACTTTCCCCGGTTCAGTACAATCCCCACTGTTTACATTAAAGCGAGTTACTAATGTTACTGTTTCTGTACCGTCTGAACCCATTAGAATCATTCCCTGTTGATTACAATCTAATAAAACGCCTTGTAATGCTGGCATTGGGTTTTTAACGTCTACAGTAGCGCTAGCTTTCTCTAATTTTTCGATAAATAATGTACGGTTAATAGTAAATTTCATAATAAATCCCTCCAAAAAAGTAATAAAAAAAGAACAGACCTCATATCCTGTTCATTCGTTTTCCTGCTATAAAACAAAGCTTTACGCGCTTTGTTGTTTTTTTAACTGTTCTATCAGTTGATGAATGGCTTCTGTATGATCATGAAGTAACCATTCTCTAAAGGACGTAATATCTCCAGGTATAAGAGTCGATAACCAGCGGCTAAGCTGTTTCTCATTTCCAGGACGAATATTCTTCGCTTCATGAATCAACTGTAAACTAGTTATCATTCCTTCTAAACCACCAATCGTTGTATCCTCAAATGTTCTCGCTTGCGCATTATAATTGTGATTATAGGCAAGTAGAATTTCCTTGGATGTAATACTTAATGGATTTGCAAGCTCTTGGATTTTTTGAATTAATAATCCTAGACCTGGTTGACCATTCGATTGTTCCTTCTGTGAACTTCCTTGTTTATTCTTTAGTTGTAGCATAGTAGGCGGTGTGAAATAATATCCTTTCTTTTGATAAGAAACATAGATACTATTTGGACCATTACTACGTGTAGAAAGTTCTACTTTACTAGGTTTTATATTGTATAGGTATCTTCCCACGCCCCAAAGTACAGCAGCTCTTTTTAAACTATTTGAAAAGCCACCTTTTACAGAACTGTAGTCAGATTCTTCACTTCCATCCTCTTTGGATATCCAACGTTCATTCAAAAACACTGATATGGTACATTTCGTTGCTTTCTCACCCCATTTTTCATACGACACTTGCCATTTATCAATACCAAAGACTTCATCGAATCGGTCCTGAATGGCACGTGCATCAACAAATGGAGCTACATACGCAAAAAAACGACCTTGGCTTTCAAATGTATGTGTAATTTTCCACCCTAATTGTTCGAACGGAAATTCAGCTTGTAAACTTTCCATTATATTCGTCATAATAATCCTCCTATATTACTTGTTATTTCGAATCTGGGTGTTTCCACTCTTTCTTTCGAAATTCATCAATCATTTCACATATAATTCCTCTGTTTTCATGAAGCAACCAATCCTTATAGGAAGTAATATCTTTTCCTGATTGAATGGATAAACGCTTATTCAAATCCCCTATACTCATACGACTGATATTAGTTGCTGCATAAATGAGACTTAAGCTTACTTTCAAATCTCTTAAATCAGAAATGGTAATATCCTTAAATGTCGTAGCTTTCGTATTGAAGTTTTGATTGTGCGCTTGCAGCATTGCTACAGAACTGATCCATAATGGATTAGCTAATTCTTTAATTTCTTCAATGATGTCATGTAAATAAACATTATTTTGTAATTTTTTCATGATGTTCCCCCTAAGTAATAAAATAATCGCCTAAAGTGCTGGCTATACAATAACTCCAAACTTGAAGACAACACAAAAAGGGCTTCTTCAAGTCGATTAAAAATGTGTATAGCAAAATAAGCTATATACACTAATCGGCTCAAAGAAGCCCTTTCAAAATCGAAACAAGACGCAACTTGCTTCTACAACTCAACCACAACACAAAAAGGTGTGGGAATAAACGGAATCAAATAAACTAACAATATACCTATATATTATACAATCTAGATTTTTATATCAAGTAAGAATTTAGTTTTTAATAATACAAAAATGCCCCATACAAAAGTATAGAACACTTTACAACTAGCATAGTTTAGAAGGCTAGTTTATAATCATCTTGCTTTTCAACGAAATTTAAAAACTCCTCGTTGGTCATATCAGTCCTAATATCAACATAATTACAAGATGCTTGAGAATAATAGACACTTCTTGAAAACATACTTTTAATTCTCGTAATTTGTAAAAAGGCCTTTACTTCTTCAAGAGTAAGTGTCAATTTTCCTTTTAAGAATTCTACTAGAAAACAATTATACGATACCGGTCGAACTTTTTCACAATACTCATCACGACTAGTAACATTGAGAAGTTCCAATAACTCATCTTTTCTCAAATTTGCTTTCCACACATTGTAGACCCCTGGTATCTCATTACTTAAAATAGAAATCTTATTTACTTTATCTTGTAGCATCGAATGTGCATAGAGGAAAATAAATCTTTCTCCTGCATCTTTTAAAGACCGAGAATACGCTATCTTAATATCTTCACATGATTCTGCATGTCTTAGGTCATTTTGAATATCAATATTACTTACTGATTTTTGAGCAATTTCTTTATATTGACGAAATGCTTCTTCTTTACTTACATAACCCTCAGCAAAAATCTGATAATTATCCTCAACAGTTTCAAGATAAATAGGAATCTCTAATTCACTCATGAGGCGGTAAAAATCTAAATAAATCTTATCCACCATTTCTTGTGCAGGTAAATTTCTAACACTTTCTTCTAATACCATTTGAGGAATAATAAATTCGGCATCATGATAATATGCCATTAGTTCTTTAAAGGAATCTTGCTCTTCTCTTGACAACTTTGCTAAATCTGTGAGTACATTATTATCCAAAATATAATAATGTGTAGTTCTTTTGTTTTTTCTGCCATATTGGAAGTAAGGCTCTATCCCTTTGTATTTCGAATACTCGTATATCTCTGCTGTTTTTATTGCTGGATTCATTGATTGTTTTCCTCCCTAAATTTTCATTCGAATAGCCTCCAGTTGTTTGAAATGGTGATTTGCTAGATTTTGGATGCTTTCAAAATCTGATTCAAGCATGTTGCCTTGAACACTTTTTGATTCAAGTAGCTTATTTAATCCATCAATTTTAATTGCTTTTGTTGGCTCTAAAATTGAAAGATCAAAATCTTGAGGTAAATTATTACGATAATCATAATCAATAATTCTTTCTGCATCCTCTATACTAATTAAGTTGTCTTGAGCCAATTTAATAACCATAGTTTTATAAGGTAACTCAAAAACTGGAATTAGTCGTATAACATTTTTTTCTAGGCAATCATCACCGTAATTTAATTTAATTTCTTGAAATAGCGTTTTTAATACATCATTATTTATTAAAAGCTCTGCTGCAAAAAGATTTGCTTTACGCTCATCTTCATTAAGAACTGGATTATTAACAAAAGTTACATCATCTGCATTTTTGATGCGTTCTCTTTCAAATTCAAAATGGTAATATTCATGTGCCCAAACAAAATTCTCATATGTTTTCGGTTGTAATGTATTTATATTTATATAAAAAGTTCCATTGCGATATAATACCATTCCCCCATAGGATAATGATTGGCTTGGGAAGAGTAATACCTCTGTTTTCTGCATTAAATAATTACGTATGCTTTCAATTGTTTTATATTTAAAATGAATCCCTTTCTCAATTGTGCTTTCTACGTTAACTAATATTGTAGGGAGCAATTTTTGATTCTGTTCTATAACTTCTCTTATATTATTATGATTGATCATTCTTTATCACATCCTTATATATAATTCAACGTTATATATTTCAAAAAAACTTACACTATTCAATGCTAAATAAAAATAATATATTATATAGAATCAGCTCAATTAAAATCGTTATAAGGTCTCAATAATTCAATCATTCTTATAAAATCATCTAATGTATCTAATGTAGTTTGAAATTCTTTTTCTTCACCTTCGACAGCTACATAATTGGCTGCTGCAAAGTTTCTTATATCAGACCTTTTTTGTTTTTCTTCCAATTTTAATGGAGGTTTAAAATCTGATTTATAGAAATAAAATTCATCTTTTATTCCAAACAATTCATTTATTTTCTCTATACCTTTTGTTAAATCTCCTTCTCCTTTTAATAACTTATAAAAAGTAGCCCTTGGTATTCCACCTTTTTCCATAATCCATTGATGAGTTCTACCTGTTGCCTCTAAGTATATTCTTATATTTTCTCCCACTATTCGTTTCATATAATTCACTCCTCATGAATCATTATACACTCAAGTATCTAAAAAAGATACAAAGAATGGCTATAACGAGAAAAAATAGAGACGATTAATGTTTTTTTGATGAAAAGTATCTTTTTTGTGAACTTTATAATTTTAACTATAAATAATTTATCAATCTCCTTTTTACTACACCCAATCTCCTCTCTTACTTATTCAAATTTCTTTATCTATCTTTTGTAATTTTTATTTGCGGAATTTATGTACGAGATGTCTAAACAATAAACTTCTATTTTTCTTATATATATTTCTTCTGAAAATTAAGAAGCCAGATAGAAAAAGAATGTATGTGATTTAATGGCAATTTTCTTCTTATATTGGGTAACTTATTATTTTTGGTTTTTCATATAAATAGAAAGATCACATTAGATTAGCTACTATTAGCAAATCTACTACTAGATATAAGAAAAATCCTATCTTTCATACAATGTGCAATGAGATAGGATTTTTAAATTTAATCCATAATAATATTAAGCTATCAATGTCAGGCGTTGTGGCTAAGAACTGTTTCCAGTGTTAAGGTATCCACTTGAATTAAATCATCAAATATCTTACGACGTACACCATTATCTTTCTTAGCAAATTCTACAGTTTCATACCAATCTATTAGGAATTTTTCTTGAACTACATTCAATTCACTATTTTGTAAGACCACGAATGCTCCCAATAAGTAAGTTACATAATCAATCCTTTTTGGCTCAGCTAAATGCTTCGATTCGATAAATGATAAGGCTCTATCAAGGGCAGCTAGTGTCTGATTAAAGATAATATGTAACTCGCTCGCTGTTAATTTGCTGATTAAAGATGCTTTAACATCTGAAGGCATTGGACTGAAGTTAGCGGAATGAGGCTTTTTCTTAATTAGTTCATACGCTGGATTCAACGCTGCTAATGGTATAGAAATTTCTGTAGCTTTTTGTACAAATAAGTTGTCTAAACCAAATTCTTTTAACTTTTCACCAAATTTCTCAGCGTATTCTTTGTAATAGTCTACACCTTTAACTAACATTTCAGTTAAGTGGACTTCTGTCTCTGTAACTTTACTTCCTGCTAGGTTTAAAACCTCAAACCATTCTCGTTGTTCCTCTTCAGATAAATCCTTAGCATAATTAACTGTGTAGTAGTAGGATAAGAATTTATTACGAATTCTAGTGAGTAAGCTTTGGACTTCAAATGATTGCATTTGCGGATTTTCACGAACAAATCCTTCGAATACCTTAGGGTCCTTATTATAAAGCTTTCCAACTGGGATTTGGGATTGACGCATAGAACCACTATTTAAAAGAAACTTCCCAGTAGTTATGTCTAATGCTACATTACGAAATTCATCATCATCGGTATAAGCCTTGTAATTACAACTTAAACGCTGCTGCCCATCATTTACTGAGTGCTTCCCAGTCAACGCTTCTTCTGGAACTAAATCCCGTGAAATAAATTTAACTTGTGGCACAGCAAAATCCTTATTCTCAATAATGTTAATTGAAATAGGAGCAACAGCTGCTTTCCCAGTCAATTGAAAATTTAATAATTGAATTGATTTTTCAACTTTCCATCGGATACCCGTTTGAAAAATAGGTAGAGTTAACCGTCCTTCTTCAATATCCTTACATAAATTCCCTAGAGAAATTGGTTTTGACTCTTTTGTAGGGTCAAAACTAGAAAAATAGTCTAGCTTTTTATTAATTTTAATTGTCATTTTACATCCCCCTTAAAAAACTTGTTGAATTTAATATAACACAAGCTAATTATTTTTCCAATATAAAATAATCTAAAAATTTAGCTGCTACTTTATTTTTACGTGAAAAAACCTGTAAATAAGCCTTTTTAAAATTTAAATCCAACAAAAAATATTAGCTGCTATTTTTGTAAGCTATAAAATGCTAGTTGTTTTCATCCTATGAATATGTAGCTTAAAAAACTTTACGCTAACTAATTGATATAATGTAAGCTCTTTCGAAAAAGAAAAAGGAAATCTTCTTCATACTATCCTCATAAAGCCATAAAGATAGTATGAAGAAGATTTCCTCACATCTAATTATTTTTTCTCAACTAATCCAGCGAAAACAAAGTATTAACCAACTATCTAAGTGTAAAGTAATCTGTTAATTTACCCATAATCTCATTATTTGGTCTATATTCCTTATATATATATTTTCGATCTTCATTAGTTCGATTGAAGTCAGCGATTAAGTACTCCGATATCATAATTTGTAATTTTCAATATTCCTTCATTTCATAAACAAATAATCAACATAACCATGCTATACCTCTTCTCTTCTTCTGAAATAAAAAATATACCAATGATGGTTCCTATATCCTTCAGAATCATCATTGGTATATTTGCATGGATTTTTTCTTTCTTTATATAACTCACTATGTGCGGTGTAATACCATAATATTCTGCCATTCGCGCCTAATTCGTTTTTACTATGCTTTTATCGATTAAATGTAAAATCATTTATCACTATTTCTATTTACAAAATATTACACATATGTATAATTAATACATAAAGTTCCGTATTATCTACTCTTCCGATTTATTCGAGCAATATTTTCCATAAAAAGAAAAATAATCGTTTTTTTTGTTGAGAACATTTGTTCTGTTGTTTAAAATATAGATAGATACTTCACTTATTAATAGTAGATATGTATACATAAATGAGAAATTCATAAAAGTTGGAATTGGAGGGGCGTTTTTGATGGATGCTAAAAAATTGAAAGAGTTTGAAAGAGTATTTAATTATTCAAAGGATAGATTAGAACAGCCAATTATTAAAAGCTTTTTGGCCCTTGAGGAGAATCAACAATTATTAAAGGAATTCAGAAAGAATCCTTCGGAGGAAAATCAGCATCGTTTAGATGATGCATTTAGAAGTTTTTTTAATAGGGTTAGAAAAATAAAATATTTTAATAATTTAATTCACTTTTTATCTATTGATTTTGATAAAAAGATACGTAAAAATAACGCTCGCTTATCGTTAACATTAGATAAACCAATGATAGATGAGACTACAACTACTATTAAAGATAACCTTCCAGACCCGACCGTGTATTCAGATTTGATATCTAATCCTTCTTTATTAGATGAAATTGAAGACCACAAACTATATCGCTCTTTAGAAAGTTTAACAGAGAAGCAGTTGCAAGTTATTGAATTATTATATGCGAAGAAGCTCACGAATAATGAAGCTGCATACTACCTAAATACTACGCCACAAAATGTTACTAACATCCACACAAAGGCACTGAAGAAATTAAAAAATATGATTGAATAAAGGAAGGTTAAAAAATGGATTATAACGTTAATTTGGAAGATGAATTTAACGAGTTTGTTCAACAATTTGATTTACAAATTCGCAAACAACTCACTAATACTAGCTATCAAGAGAGAGAAGACTTACTACAGGAAATTTACATAAAAATGTACGAAAAATATTTAGAATTTGAAACAAGAAAAGACTCTATACCAGGATTCATAGATTTTTTATTAGATGATGTAAAACATTCATAGCTATTTGCTATGAATGTTTTTTTTATCTGTATTTAATTCATTACAAGCATGTTTCAGATCGAAAATAGCTTCAGTTAGACTCTCTATTTTCTTTTCGAATCTTAGTAATAAATATCCAGCTAGCACTATTGGGAACCCGAAATTCCCTAATAGCATTGACCAAGTTTGTATACTATCCACGCTTCTCACCTCCCTAGTGCATTAAGTGAAATCAATTATTACTTTTTAAACAAAAATTTTTAAATAAATTTTATTAGAGTGATTTAAAAACAAATAACATGTTTCACTTTAATATATATAAACGGTGGCATAGCCAAGCGGTAAGGCAAAGGTCTGCAAAACCTTCAGCGTCGGTTCAAATCCGACTGCCACCTTAATTTATTATGATGGTGACATTGTCAATAGGAATGACTGGAGGTTAGCATAACCCTCTTTTTATCGGTTCGAATCCGATTGTCACCTTATTTCTATCTCTTATAAAAGGAGTGCTAAAAATGGTATATAAAGTTGCATTATATTCTTCTAAAAAGTGTGGTTTCTGCCTTGAACAGCAAAATTGGATGAAACAAAATAATATTTCATTTGAATTAAAAGATATTTCGGAAGAAAAGTATTCAAAAGAATTTAAAGCATTAAATATCCCTGCTGTTCCTTTCACAATAATAACTACTAATACAGATGTTATTAGCCTATTAGGCTTCCAAAAACATGTACTAGAGGAAATATTAATCTAAGGGAGCGGATACCAATGAAAGATATTGAAATAGCAATTAAGCATTATTATGAATTAAAAAAAGAGATGTTACATGCTGCTAGATGTATAAATTGTTGTGTAGTAGAAGAAGATAAAGATTTATATCGAGAGATTACTGGGGTTTATTCTAAGAAAATGAAATCATTAGAAAAATGTTTATCCGATAAATATTGCCTCCATTTCTGCCATCTTAAAAGAAATGAATAAAATGATAATTTCTTTTTTATGATCTTGAGAGTGATTAAAAATATGAACACCCTTATTAAGGGGCGTTTGTGTTTTTAATCACTCTCTTTTTATTTATAAAAAGTTTTCAATTTTTAATGTAAATATCGTAACTTTGTTTCACTTCTTCTAATTAAGAGATTTAAAGGAGGAGTTAGTTATATGGAAGACTTATTTTTATTTCCAACAACAGTTCATGAATTAGATGCGCCACTTGAGACGATTCCAACAGGAATAACCTCAATTAAAGCACCAGAGCTTTGGGAAGTATCAAAAAAAGGGGAAGGTATTGTCATAGCTGTTATAGATTCTGGAGTGGACGTAGAACACCCAGATTTAAAAGAGAATATAATTGACGGGTATAATTTTACAGACGATGACAACGGTGATCCTCATGCATATTATGATTACAAAGGACATGGAACACATGTTGCAGGTATCATAGCTGCCTCGGAAAACGGTGAAGGTATAATAGGAGTAGCTCCCAAGGCTAAACTGTTAATATTAAAAGTATTAAATAAAAAAGGACTAGGGAAAATTGATTTTCTCATTAATGCAATTGAATATGCAATTAGTTGGAGAGGCAAAAATAATGAACAAGTTCAAGTTATGAATCTATCTCTAGGCAGTTTAAAGAAAAGCGATGAATTAAGAAGAGTTATAAAAAAAGCAAATAAACAAGGAATTATTTTGGTAGGAGCTTCAGGTAACTATGGTGATAATGATAGTGAAACCGACGAAATACTCTTCCCTAACTTTTATAAGGAAGTAATTCAAATAGGTGCAGTTGATTTAGAGAAAAAAATCTCTAGGTTTTCAAATTCTAATCCCAATTTAGATTTTGTTGCACCAGGTGAGAATATCATCTCTACGTATATTGGACAGAGTTATTCTAGCATGTCAGGAACTTCTATGGCTTCCCCACATGTCTCAGGAGCCATAGCTTTAGTACTAAATATTCTTTCAAATAAAGATATTAATTTAACACCAGCAACAGTATACTCATACCTTCTCATTCATGCGATAGCCTTAGGCTTTTCACCAAACGAAGAGGGAAATGGTTATATTCAGTTAGTATAATAAAAATACCCCCACCCTATATAGGGTGGGGCATTTTTATTATACTAACTATAAATATATTTAAATCAATATATTTAATTTGTGTTCCCAATTTGTGTTAAAATAATTGTGAGTGCATTCTCAAGATTGGAGTGATAGTATTGGAAACTAAATCTATTTTCAACAAAGTAAGGATGGTTGGTATACTTGCTATTTTAATAGCATTGGGAACAAATCTTAATGTATTTAAACTACCAGAAAACCAAGAGTTCCTTTTAAGAACGATTTCATTCACGGTTGCTGTGATATCAGCTATTATTTGTATTTATCTAAACCGCAAAATTAAAAAAGAGGGTCAATAATAACTCTCTTCTTAATTTTAATAATAGGAAGTAAGAAATATAAAACTTTTTGTTATAACACTAGGTAACTATGATACGTAATTAATCTAAATAGTTCCTTTAAATCATTTTGAAATCAGAAATAAGAGTCATAATTAATTATGACTCTTATTTTCTATTATTAAGTTAGCACTTAATTCCTAGTCCTGCTAAGCAACCAGCACACGCTGCTGCTCCTGCTGGTGTCCAGAATGCACCACAAGCAATTCTGCAGCTCCATTGTAACCAATCGGGTAATGAATTAAACCCTCTTTCTACACAGTCAACAAGTCCTTGTTCGATAACGGCTTCGCCCTCTACTGCTGTTTTAACAAACTTACCGTCTTTAATTGTTGAAATTGTTTTGAAAGTTTCTTCAGCATCTGCAAAGGAAAGTTCAAGATCGTTACCTTCTAATTTAATCCCCATAAGTTTAATATCTTTAATATTAAATTTTTCGTCATAGTAAGCCACTACAAAGGAATTTTCCTCATCTAATAATGGAATTACGACTGAAGAACCACCAATTTGTTTATAGTGTGTAATTTGGGCTTGTTGGAAGTTTAATTGATGCTTTTCTGCAATTTTATTAATTGCAGGGTTTGTTTTTAATTCTCCGATTAATTGGTTACTTTCTACTAATTCTTGACTATAAATAGTATTTGTCATTTTCAATTTCCCCTTTTCTATTTTGTAAAATTAGATACAACGTAATGCTGTTCCGCCGATACAGCCAGCACATGCAGCACAAGCAGGAAGTAATCCGCCAAGGCAACCTGCACAAAGGCCTTCACAAGCAGATTGTAACCACCAAGGCATACGTTTAAATACGTCCATTAAACATGTTGAAGCGTTTTGTCCTGCAAGCATATTTCCATTTAATTGACTTTCAACTTTTACTAATTCAAAACCTTGATTAAATACACCTTTAGTTATATTAACTTGTTCTAAATCACTGAAACTAATCTCAACATTATTTTTTACTTGTTCAACTGTAAGTAACTGAACAGATAAACGATGAATATCCTTTTTATTTAGAGCAGCAAGTACTACCGTAGTAGGATCTGCTTTTGTTGGAATTACAATTGAGTAATCTTCTTGGCCGTTAAACTCATTTAATTGAATGTTTTCTAAATCTAATTCATGCTTTTTAGTGTACTCTTTTACCGTTTCCATCTCCAGAATACGTAGTACATCTGGATGTCCTTTAGTTACATGTTGATTTAATTTGTTTGTCATTTAAATCATCTCCTTTTTTGTTTGGCCCCTTGCGAGGTTACACGTAAATAAGAGATATAAGTCTAAAGTTTTTAAACCACAAAATAAAAAAATTTTTTAATTTAAAATTCACGTAGTTGTTTCACTTATAAAGAATATATATATAAAGGAGGAATATTATCATGAAAGTAAAAGAAGTAATTGTATATACCAATCCCTTTTGTATGCCTTGTTTCTGGGTTAAGAATTGGTTGAATTCAAAGGAGATAAAATTCATTGAGAAAGCATTAGTAGATAATGAAGATAATATTAATGAATTTAAAACACTTAATAGTGAGGGTACTCCAACTATTCGGGTTTTATATGAAGATGGAAAAGAAGAGGTTGTTGTGGGATACCTAATTGAGAAGTTAGAGGTAGCTTTACTATTAAAATAAATTGATTTTAAAAAATGGGTACACTCATATATTTATATGAGTGTACCCATTTTTTTTATTTTGGATTAGATATTTCCTGCATAAATCCAGCCATGCTTGCCAGTAAAGTAGTAAAGACAAAAAGTACAATAATTAAAGGAATAAGTTTATTTTTATTGAGGTCAGTAAAAGTCTTTAAACCTATTCCTATAAGAATGTAATACCAAATTGTAAAGATATCTATCTTTTGAGCAATAGCATGTAGGATTGCATTGTTCGTTATTAATGAACCTAAACCTGTATAAGATATTTCATATCCATTTAGATAGAAAGCAATTAAACCGTTTAAAAGCATTCCTAATCTCAATATAAAAGACGAATAGATAATGATAGCTAGCGTTTCTTTATATTCAATATCTACCCCAAAAAAGATCATAATATTCTTATAGAAGATAGGTATAAAGAATAACCCTAATATCCCCCCTATTGTAGTAATTCCAAATGAGGTAAGAAATGTTATGTATGTTGGAACAGAAAAACCTGTATTGTCATGAAACATATTAAGTGCAGGATTGTTTAAAGAGTTCCAAGAAATTAGGGCATTTGAAGCAATAATTAGTAAAATTAAAATTATTAATGGAACGAATATATTTCTTTTAGATTTCATTCTCTCAAATTGTAAACCAGGTGAAGTGAAAATCCCTATAATTGAAGGTTTTTCGGCTAGTTCTTTAGAAAGTTGATTGCTTGTATGCAAAAAAATATCCTCCTTTTACCTTTATATCCATAATCTTATCATAAATGAAAATGATTTTTTCTTTATTAGTGTAGAATTATATTATGAATACTTGATAAAATTTATAAAAACAATTAGATATATTATTCTCTTTTTATATACGCTGTATATAGAAAGCGTATATGTACGACGTATATATTTTTTATCTTCTATTTTAGTTTTTTTTATGTTAAAAAGAAGTAGACAGAATAACAAATAGATATTCTTTTTTAGTATTCTATTTTCTAAAAGGAGGTTTATAAATGTCTGATAAAGATAAAAAGCTCCAAAATTCTTTGGAGGATATAGATTTAAAAAAAATCAAATCTATTAAATTAGATCTAGATGAATTAAAAAAGAAACCACCTGGTTTTTTTGAATTTTTAGAGCAATCGGATGGAAATAAAGATAAAGAGTAATTAAAAATATTAAAAAACATTTGAATATGAATAGAGTTTTAAACTCTATTGAGTAGTGTAATATTGTAACCATATAAATCCTTAAAATTTAAATTTCAAAATACTACTTATTACTTTGATTATGGACTTTTTCATAATCACCATAAAATAGTCCTACTCTGTTATTAATACACGAGTAAGACTATTTTATGGTTTATTTAGATTACATCTTATCGATTATAGATTGCCTTTTATACCACTGGTTCAGTTTGTTCCTAGCAGTATCTGAAAGCCGCTTAGTTTTTTGATTGTAAAACCTTGAAAGAGTCGGCTGTGAAATGCCTATCTCTTCTGAAAGCTCCCTCATTGTTATATTCTTCCTCGTATGCAAAAATACTAGCTTTTCACGAATTGAATGTTCACTTTCATCCACATTTATGAGCCCATTTTCTTTTTTTACAACAGGTTTTTCTACTTGTATTACGTTGGTTTCTTTCTTTTTAGCCAAACTCTCCATTGAATTTATTAATTCTTTAGGAGGCAGTATTCTAATGCCTAACTGTGAATAATAATTCTTAAACCAATTTTTTTTCGCTAGCTTCTCTTCATCTAATCCGTTATCATATTCCCAATGTGAAATGACCTTTTCACTCTCTAAATCTAATAACACATTTTCTAACTGTTCTCTAATTCTATTTGGTTTTTGATTTTGTTTAATCCCCATAACGGCTAATAATCCTTTATCCCCACCTATAGAATATGGCCTGTTTAGATTAGAGAACATTTGTCTAATTCGCCACTGCCATGTTAAATATCGAATTAATCGTTTGTGGTATTTATGCCTATAACTATTGTACTCTAGTGCTTTTTTAGAGAGTAATGCCGTCGTACTATTTGATCCGTACAAATAGCCTGATAAGAAGCTTCCAGGCTTAATCCGGCATGATTCTATCCCCATGTATTCATTGGTATTTTTATCCCTCCAAAGTACAACTGAATCAAGTACAAATAACCTTTTTATGACCTCTCGTTTCATTTCATAATGTCTACCTGATTCTGCACGATCATTTAATACTACGACTTCATTTTCATCATTTAGATATATAAAAATACTAGCTAACGCAGCAATTCTTTTTGCTACTTTAATCTTATCTTCGGCTCTGTAATATTCAATCCCATTTGCCTTTGCCTTTGGAATACTGCACATCTCTAAAACTTGTTCATATGAAAAATCAATAAACTCATCAGGTGATTTAGCTTCATTCAACCATTGAATAGTAATTGTATCTAGACAGTCTGCTGTTAAGTCATCCATATTACTCATAACACCATCTACTAGTGTATTCCAGCGCGCAGCTTCTTCAATATTGGTTAATCTTAAATCTTCATCTTTATGAGAAGAGAGCTGCGCCAGACCATTACTATCCTTCGTTTCAATTGGATATGACTTTATTTTTGTCTCATCATTTTCTTCAAATTGGTTTTTTGCTATTCCATCTCTTAATTTATAATAAACAGCAGAGTTATTAACTTCATAATAATCATCTTTTTTAATGATATCATCATTCTCTAACGGTATAGGTACCACTTCACCTCTACTCTTTATATCCTTTAAGAACTCCTGTTCAATAAATAGATTTATTGTCTCATGTATCTGATTTTTATAATGATCTATTTCCGTAAATATTTGTAATGAAGATACTCCTTTTTTTTGTTGTTTCTCCAACCATTGTGCCAACATTGAAAAAGAAGGAGAAAGATGAGAAGAAGTTATTATCCTACTATTATCTTCTTTTACATCTTGATAATAGGCATTCCATTTATGCCACAATACCTCGTTATTTTTATAAAGTAGTTCCGCTATCAATAATGCGTCACGAAACAATTGAAGAACATTATCCATATGCCCCCTCCTTCTCTATTTAATTTTAAACTACAGTTATTCCAAGTTGAAATAATATAGTTATATGAATCCTCTTATATGAAAAAGATAAAAAGTGTCAGAAATTTCGGTTTCTAATTCCAAGATGTTTACATTTTTTCATCACAAATTATTCATACTTGTTATTTATGTTTATTATATAGAACAACAATGATTTGTAAAACTGACATAGTACCAAGTATATATTGTACTTGCATTACTATTAATAAAATTACTTTCGTATGAGAATGAAAATATATAGCTATATTGTGTCCCTTTCAATGTAAAGATGAAATATATTTAAATCTTTATGGTATTTTATGAATGCTAAAAAAGTATATAACAACCTCAAAAACTAATATAAAAAGATTTATTTTCCTCTTCTGATATTAAACATGAAAACTTATAGCGGTATTATGTCCCTTTCGGTTTTACCTAAATATCCTAAAGACCCTCTGGATATCAACGTTTTTTTCTTTTTTTCATTTCATTTGCTCCATTCCCTTCATGAAAATTCATAGCGGTATCATGTCCCCTTTTTTTAAAAACATGAAATGCACTATAGCTATATTGTGTCCCTTTTAAAAAACTTATTTATTCGACATAACTCCCATCCTATCAACATTTAAAAGGGAATTTAATAATTTAATCAAACATAAAAACATGAAAACTCATAGCGGTATCATGTCCCTTTTGTTACAACCTAAATCCATAAAAAAGGTTGTTAAATTAGTCTTAATAAAGGATTTTTCTTCGTATTATCTCTTTTCTAGAGAAATGAAAACTTATAGCCATATCATGTCCCTTATTTTTTTTTGATAATCATGAAATCCCTTGGGGCACTAAGGATAAAAGGTCATTTCATTTTTTATATTTTCTCTTAAAGGAGGCACTTTTTTCAATTTCCAATTTGCTATAATCAAAATTGGAATATTTTATAGTAATTTGGCATATATTTCTGAATTTGTAGAACGGAGGTGAAAAAGATGGGGAAATCATTGGTGATACGTAATCAACGTAGCTTAAATGGAGAAACAACCAATGCGGTGTTAGTAACATTAAAGTCTTGGCAAAAGCTTGTAGAAGCATTTGAAGAGAAGTACTACAGCTATAAAGATACATATTTAGAGGATATTCTACAGCACATGACATATGAAGAACGTATTGCGGATATAGAAGGATTTGTCGAAAAAGCAAAACCATCTTTTTCACGTCGCGGAATGTCTGCACTTGCAGAAAAAACAGGACGAAAGCATAAATTATATGGTATTACGAATGCAGATCTTGAAGTATTCTTATACCTACATAAAAAATGTTTTACTAATGGTGTCATTCCGAATGTAACAGTACATATGATGTGGGAAGACTACAAGCAATATAAAGAAGAGTTTGCTTATATCCAGCACTCTCAATTCTATATCGCTCTAAAGAAATTAAACTTACATAATATTATCTCCATTGAAAACGGAGTAGATGGCCGATATACAATTAAGCTAACTCATTTTATGAATGAGGAAACAGAAAAAGCAAATCCATACGTATACATTAGTCCCGTTGTATTTACAAAGGCTTTCTTTAAGCTATCTGTAGCGGCTAAGAAACTATTCTTAGACATTGCCATGCAACAACATACGGAAACAACATTAAAGCGTTCTTTGGACAAGCAGGACGAAAGAGGAAACAAAACTCACTTCGGTGGGATGTATCGTTTCTTACATAAAAAATATCCGCATCAGATCCGTGCGGTTATCGAGGAATTAACAACTGCATTACCATGTACGGGGAATCCCCTATTCAAAATTTG
>NZ_CAJCKK010000037.1:0-38132 GCF_903970865.1 Bacillus sp. ME78 | reverse complement strand
ATTTCGCCATAATGCCCACCTAATATTTCTTGTAAAACTTTTGCGGCAGCTGGATCTGGCTTGTCCGGCTTGATAATATTAATCAGTTCTTCTTTATAATAAAACATGAAGTACACCTCTTTTAAGTTAGTTAACATTGTTATCGTGTCCGCTATTTGGTTACTTAATACTTTAATTCATGTTTTTACCAATTATTTATTACCTCAAAATGCAAAGTTTTTGAAAATAACTATTTTAGATGTGAGATGAAAATAGGGGATAGATGCTTAGCATTTAATAAAAAAAGATAAGATTACGAAATGTAATCTTATCTTTTCATTAAGAATAATGAATTGTAGCTTTAAGGCTTCAGAATGACTTTTATACAGTCGTCTTCACGATTATTAAAAATCTGATAACCATAACTCGCTTCTTCAAGGGGAATTTTGTGTGTAATAATCTCTTTTGGATCAAATTCTTTATTTGTTATTTTTTCAAATAGTTCCGGCATAAAATGAATGACAGGTGCTTGTCCCATTTTAAGATTAATATTTCTAACCCAAAATGCACCGAGTGGAAAGGCGTTATAATTGCCACCATAAACGCCGGTCATTTGAACCGTTCCATATTTTCTTACGGCTTTCGTAGCGATTTGAATAGGACCGAGAGTTCCACCTTGTAATTTTAATTTTTGTTCCAGAAATTCTAGAGGCGATTTTTTTCCATCCATCCCCACACAATCAATAACTACATCAGCACCGCCATGTGTAATTTCCTTTAAATGTTCTCCCATATCGGGGAATTTTGTAAACTCAAATACCTCAACATTGTTAATCTTTTTTGCATAATTCATCCGATAATCTAAGTAATCCACTGCAATTACACGTTTAGCACCTTGCATCCAAGCGAATTTTTGTGTCATTAATCCAACAGGTCCACAACCAAGGACGATAACAGTATCACCTGGCTTAACGCCTGCGTTTATTACACTCCAATAGGCTGTTGGTAAAACATCTGATAGAAATAGTAGGGATTCATCTTCAAGTTCGCATGATTCCGGTATAACAAATGGAGTGAAATTTCCAAAAGGAACTTTTAAATATTCTGCTTGTCCGCCCGGATGATTACCAAATTTCTCTGTATAACCAAAGTATCCACCAGAATCGTAATGAGGGTTTGAGTTATCACATTGACTTTCCATTTCGTGTTGGCAATAGAAACAATGTCCACAAGAAACGTTGAAGGGGATGACAACACGATCGCCTTTTTTCACTTTAGTGACATCTGGCCCGACTTCTTCAACGATTCCCATTGGTTCATGGCCGATAATGTATCCTTGAGGTAAGGGCATGTTGCCTTGATATAAATGTAAATCAGAACCGCAAATAGCGGTTGAAGTAATTTTTACAATAATATCATCTTTTTTCTCTAACTTTGCATCATCCACTTGTTTAACCTGTACTTGGTTTGGTCCTTGATAGGTTACAGCTTTCATCTCATATCTCCTTTTGGATTATGTCTCAAAACATAATTTTATTTAATCTCTTGGTGAAATAGAAATCTTTCTTTTGTTTACTGAAGGGAATTAGAAAGTATACATAGTGTTGTTATGAAAGTATGTTATATCAGTTAGTCTTTCTTATATGTTTTGCCCTACTTTAAGAAAAAAATCAAATTTTATTCATAATCTAATTTCCATAAAAAGGATAATTATTATTTCATAATTTGTAGCATATTAAAAACATCGGAGGTGAAACAATATGGGAAAAAATAATAGTGGAAGTCGTAATGAAGTATTAGTTCGAGGCGCTGAACAAGCTCTTGATCAAATGAAATATGAAATTGCACAAGAGTTTGGTGTACAACTTGGTGCAGATACAACAGCTCGTTCAAACGGATCTGTTGGTGGTGAAATTACAAAACGTTTAGTAGCAATGGCAGAACAACAACTTGGTGGTAGAGCTAACCGCTAAGTAAATTGGCTT
The DNA here is from genome assembly GCF_903970865.1 of Bacillus sp. ME78. NCBI lineage: Bacteria > Bacillati > Bacillota > Bacilli > Caryophanales > Bacillaceae > Bacillus > Bacillus sp. ME78. The sequence goes on along the minus strand of NZ_CAJCKK010000037.1, from coordinate 36,168 downwards.
AAAATATAGCAAATATGTAAATCAATTTCTTTTGTGTATTCATAAAAATAAAAAACCTTATATTAAACAGATTCTCACTCAAAGATTATTGATAATCTTCTTTCATAATCTTTGAGTATTTAATTTGTAAACTACTTTCCTAAACAATAAACACGCGGTGTTGGAAAGGTGTTTTCCATGCATAGTAGAAAATCTTTTGCAGGAAAAAGCATACTTAAATATTTGATTTCAATATTGAAATCAATATTTATTATCATATTTTCGAAAGGTAGGAATTTAAAAATGGGTATATTAAGTGGAAATCCTCAAAATGAACCTTTACATTACGGTGAAGTATTTGACATTTGGAGCTATCTTCTTGCTGCACAGGGTGCAATTGCAAGCCATCAAGTATTTATGAATCACACAGGTGACGAAGATTTGAAGAAGTTTTTAGAAGGCTTAATTGAAAATGATATGAATTCGGAGATAGAAGAATTAAAGGCACTTTTAAAAGTTAATGGGGTCGCTTTACCGCCAGCGCCTCCAGAACGTCCAGTTGCATCTATTGAAGACATTCCTCCGGGAGCGCGTATTAATGATGTTGAAATTGCTGCAGCTGTTTCTACAGGATTAGCAGCTGGACTTGTGACATGTAGTCAAGTAATGGGAAAATGTCTTCGAGAAGATGTAGGTATGTTATTCGGACAATTTCATATGAAAAAAGCGCAGGCAGGTGTAACTCTGCTACGTTTAAGTAAGAAAAAGGGATGGGTAGTTCCACCTCCATTACATGTAAGAAATTCTGACCAAGCGTAATAAACAAAAATAAAAAAGTGGCGTTGGCCACTTTTTTATTTTTTAGATGTATCCTTAAGCTTGGATTTATTTATGGTGGAAGAATCTATATATTCATCTGACATTTCTATAGCATATTTATTATGTTGAATATGATTGTGATTTGTTAATTTATCGTCGTTACGTAGCACTAGCCTCTTCATATAAATGTGGAAGAAAACTTCTGTTCCACCAATAATTAAAGCGGCTATAAATGAAGAAAGTCCAATGTTACGAGTAGCATCTAAATTAGTAAACAAGGATGTTAGTAACCAAGTTCCGAAAAAGCTTAAGCCGAAATCTGCCATTGTAGCAATCATATTTCCGTATTTAGGTAAAATGAAGAGGTCTCCGATTAAATAGGCAGCTCCCGTCAGAAAAAGAGAAATTAGTAATACTCTAGGGATTGAAATGCCTTGGAAAATACCGAGTATGACTAATAATACCGCAGTTACGGCTGTATATTTAATTAATAAAGCAACAATATGTTTCATCTTTTTTCCTCCACTATTTAAAAGTATATTGAATAAAACATTCCATTAAAAACGGGTTATGCTTTTATATAGCGTAACCCGTTTTACATTGTAATGGAGGTCTATTTATGATATCCCATGGCACGTATGTTATATTTCGTTCTCCTATACACTATTATTTTGGGCTTAAAGAGTATCAATTATACCTTTGAATTCGTGGTCGTAATTACCAATTAATTAACTATATATTTTATCATGTAATTTAACATATTAAAGAAAGAAGGAGGTGAATTAACATGTCAAACAATAACAGTGGAAGCAGCAACCAATTATTAGTACGTGGCGCTGAACAAGCTCTTGATCAAATGAAATATGAAATTGCTCAAGAATTTGGAGTACAACTTGGTGCAGATGCAACAGCTCGTGCAAACGGATCTGTTGGTGGTGAAATTACAAAACGTCTTGTATCATTAGCTGAGCAACAACTTGGTGGTGGCGTTACTCGTTAATTTTATATACGAAATGGATATAGAGGAGAGGCATGCTGTCTCTCCTTTCTCATACATTTTTTTAGTAAATAAGCTTAGTAGCGTTAGAATTTTTTTAGATTTACAACTATAACTCGAATTTATTTGTTTAACTTTTAGACTCACGAGGTTTTAAATACATAATTAATTTTTGCGAAATAAAAGGATAAAAGATGCGAGGTTGTATTTGATACGAAAGGAGCAGAAAAAATGAAATATGAAGCGTTATTTACAGTTGAGATTTCTGTAGGAAGTGAAAGAGTAGCAAATCACAAAATAAAGGCTCATGATGTCAATGATGTTGTTGAAAAGCTTGCTGAGAAGTATTTAAGTAATCATGAGGGACATTCTCGAAATGAATAAAGGAGAATAGTAATATGACCTGTCATGATGTTAATAATGAAACGAAAGAAAAAAAAGATTTAAAATGGTGGCAACTCTCACTTATTGGGATTGGTTGTACGATAGGGACGGGCTTTTTTTTAGGATCCAGTATAGGAATTAAGATAGGTGGTTCTTCAATTATTCTTATTCTTATTTTAACTGGATTCACTACATATATTGTATTTGAGGCATTGGCAAAAATGGCTGTAGAAGATCCACAAAAAGGATCTTTTCGCATTTATTCAAGAAAAGCTTTTGGAAATTGGGCGGGTTTTAGTCATGGATGGACATATTGGTGTTCTGAACTGCTTATTATGGGTAGCCAGTTAAGTGCGTTAGGAATCTTTTCACGCTACTGGTTTCCTAAAATACCATTATGGATATTTGCTACTATATATGGAGTAGCGGCTATATTAATTATTTTTATAGGGGTAAAGATATTCGAACGTTTAGAGAAATGGATGGCTATTATAAAGATCGCTGCTATTATGGGGTTTATTGTAATTGCTATTTTGGTTATTTTAGGATTTATAAAGGGTGGTTTATATAAAGCACAAATTCCGCGGAATTTTAAAGATTGGTTTCCAAATGGATTAAAAGGCACTTGGTCCTCTCTAATTTATGCATTTTATGCATTTGGAGGAATTGAAATTATGGGGTTAATGACAATAAGGCTTAAAGACCCTAAAGATGCAAAGAAATCAGGAAGAGTAATGTTAATGATTTTAACGATTATTTACGTAGTTTCTTTAGGGTTGGCAATTATGATGGTTCCATTAAACCAGTTTAATACGAAAGAAAGTCCTTTTGTAATAGCATTACAAGATTATAATTTGCCGTACGTGCCATTTATTTTAAATGTAGTATTAATTTTAGCGGGTTTTTCAACGTTAGTTGGTTCATTATTTGCAGTGACAAGTGTATTAATGAATTTAGCTGAAGAGGGAGATGCACCTGCAATGTTTGCTAAAAAAAATAAAAAAAACATCTCTTTTCCAGCCTTAATTCTTATTATAATTGGACTTGGTGCTTCTATCCTTAGTGCTTTATTCCTACCCAAAAATATATATGAATATGTAACAACTGCAGCTGGATTAATGTTGTTATATACATGGAGTTTAATTCTTCTTTCATTTTGGAAATTAATGAATCCCAAAGGTTGGATGCAGATAAAAAGTATTATTGGTCTTATTATGATTGCATTAGCTGTTAGTGGAACATTATTGCAAAAAACAACCCGTTTTGGTTTCCTAGTGAGTTTGTTGTTTTTAGGAATAGTTATTCTTGTTACTATAATTGTTCATTTTATCTCAAGAAAAAGAAATACAGCTATATGAAGTATCTTTCTTTTCACAATAGGAATAGTATGTCAGAAATAAATAATAGAAGTTATTGAAAAATAATTTGGTAAGTTTGAAAACCAAAATATAATCCATAAATAATAAGTGATATGCCAGATACTACCGTTATAAGAGACAATATACGAGCATTCAAAATTTTACGAAACATACTAGATGTACTTGCCATCGTAATATCCCATATAAAAATACCTAAAATAATCCCTAAGCTATATAACAAAAGCTGCTCTTTATTATAAGAAGAAGCGGCTTTTGCTAATATCGAGCCGAAAATGCCAAGCCAAAATAGGATTGTTAATGGATTAGATAAAGACATAAAGAAACCAGAAAAGAAGCTTTTAATAATTGAATCGTCATTTCTAGTATTACTAATGCTAATTTGATTCGCGTTTTTTAAACTTTCGATGCCTGTATAGATTAAAACAAAAGCTCCGAAAGACCATAAGAAAAGTTTTATAATATCTTTTTCAAGGAAATGAATTACCCCTAAATAAATAAGTGCCATGTAGATAACATCTGCAAGTAAGGCTCCTATGCCGAGAATCCAAGCGTGAAAAAACCCACTTCTAATACCCTTTTCTAACTGTGCAGCATTTATAGGCCCCATTGGAGCAGATAATGATAAACCCAAGAAAACATAGCTTAAAAATATCCCCACGTATAACATGCTCCTCCCACTAAATTTGATCTATATTAAATCTATTCAGTGGTTAAAGTTTGTACAACTAAATAATAAAAAGCAGAGGGGATTATTTATTTTTATGCAAATATTTTATTATTCGAGAAAATGGACACTTTGATGGAATTGTCTCATCATCACGTAAAAAATATTGCTGCCATTCATAATTATCTTTTTGACCATAATCTTTGAGAGAAGGATGAATAGGAGCTTTATCATAAGCGGCTAGACGTTGACGTATTAAGTTTTTTAGTTTTCTACTGCGTTTCTCAGAGCTCATAATCCCCTGTAAAACCCATCTAGGGGTTAAAGCTAGCATCATGCATGAAAAATGTCTACTTTGTCTATTGACATGAGCAGGTGTAGCGCAGTAAACGAAATATGATTCATTATGAAAGCAAAATTCCCAAGTATTTTCCATAGGGTCATTTGGAATGTGTGTAGGCCATTCCATCTCGTCTAAACGGCTGGTTGTATTAAGGAGAGACCAATAAATATGTTCAAAATCCTCAACTGTAGTTTCACGCTCTAAATCTAATGGTGTATGAATAAAAACAATAAATGAAGCGTAGTGACCTGTGTCTCTAGAACATTCAGTATATTCTTTAAGTAATGCAGCAAAATCCTTGCTAGTATTTATATCTCTAGGATCACCAATGAATCCGTACCTGAGGTGATTTGCTGTAAAACCGTGTTGAGCTGGTATACAAGGGAAAGGTTTATTTTTATCTGTCATTTTCAATTTGAAAGAACGAAAAGCTTCTTGTTGCCAATATGGAAGGTTAGTAATATTTTTTTGTAAAGAGTCTTTATCATAAAGTATAGTCATCTTTTTATCCCTCCTAAGTCATAATATATAGCCTATTAATTACTTAGGAATGGGTGACTAACACAGCAAGAATAATTATTTTTTGATTTATTAAAATGAAATAATTTAATGGGTAACCCCTGCAACGAGTTACTTTAATAGTTAATATCTAATAATGTATAAATTTAAGTAACTATAAAATTTGAAAAAATATGTAGGTACAATGTTCACATTTATATTTTCTAACTAGTATGGTTTATAACGAAATAAGAAAGGATGTATTATGATGTGGATTTTTAAAGAAGAAAAAATTAAATTTATAGATTGTAAAGGCGAAGAAGTCATTTTGAAAATCAAAATTAAGGATATAAAAAAGTAGGGAAGAAGAATTAGGTCTATTTTATTGTGATTAACATAGAAGAATGGAAAGAAATGATAAATTAGGTTGAAATGAATTCATATAGTATAGGCCCTTTTTGAATTTTTTTGCATAATGTAGAATGAATGCATATTAAGGGGGAACATCTATGTCTTATCCTAATCAATTAGCTTGGCATGAAACATTGGATTTACATGAATTAGTAGCATTCCAAGCGAATGGTTTAATTAAATTAAAAAAATCAGTTAGAAATGTACCAGATCAAGCACTTCAATCGTTATATATTAAAGCTATAAATGCTATACAAAACAATTTACAAGAGTTAGTACAGTTTTATCCATATGCTCCTGGATTTCAATCGCAACATCGTGATGACACTGGATTTTACGCTGGAGATTTGCTTGGGTTAGCAAAGACATCTGTTCGAAATTATGCAATAGCGATTACTGAAACTGCAACACCGCGACTTAGAGAAGTTTTAACCCGTCAAATAAATGGTGCTATACAATTACACGCACAGATTTTTAATTTTATGTATGAACGTGGTTACTATCCAGCTTATGATTTAAAACAGCTATTAAAAAATGATGTGCAGAATGTGCAAAAGGCGATACAAATGCAATATTAAAATGAAGATATGGAAATTATCTTTAGAGAAAAACTATAGTTTATATAGGTCAAATAGTTAAGACTAAATGGTAATTTCCATTGTTAATAAATTGATTAAATTCTACTAATATAAATTCATTCTAAAATATTTAAGAAATTCTACAAATGCTATTTTAGAATACGAGACCCCATATTTAAGAACTTTTTAGAGGATTACTTTCTAAATAGAAATAGATGTTTGTATAATATGTGTGATTAATAGTAAAAAAGTTATTATCAGGAATCTCTTGAACTAGAATTTTTAGTACAAGCTATAACGGATGTTTGTACATGTTTTAAACAGGAGAGTCATTCATTTTGAATTAACTTTGTTTAGTTTTCATTTGAAAAACAAACAAAAAATAAAAAAGTAGAAATAAAATATATAAATTCCAAACACTTGGAATTGTAGATATTCCGAAATAGATTCCTCCAGGTAATAACCAAATACTGCAAATTAAAATCAAAATATTTTCTCTTTTAACTATTGAAATGAACGCCCAAAAAGAAGGGAGTAATAACATGAAAAGAACCGTGATGAAAAATTCTTTATTAGATAGTTGATCGCTATACGGATTAAAATATAGAAATAATAGCGAAAGTAAAAAGATACTTATAGATGAAATCAATCCTACATAAACATGTATATTGTTTTTCATAATTAAGATTCTCCCCTCAATAACAATCTACTTATAATTCTATTTTCAAAAACAAATTTTATGTAATTGTTCTATAAATAAAAAAGCAGTTAGCAAAAGCTAACTGCAGTGAGAAATTTACATCCATGAAATTAAGGAGTATAACTATCTCATGGGTTAAGTATAGTATGAACAAAAAAATTGAGCTTATACTAAAAAATTAAAAAGAGCAGTTATTGATTATGACTGCTCTTTAATGGCAAGAAATAAAGCCTGGGTAAGAAGCAGACTTTATTATATATAGTGTTTGCGAAATTTCAATTTTTATTCCAAAAGAGTAGTGCTATTCTTAGAATATAGATATTGCCTACATTCAGTTTTTTAACAGATTAAGTTTAAAAGCTTTTAAAGGATGATTTTGCATTATACTTTGATTCATTAATATAAAAATAAACAAAGTATTTCCGCGTTTAATGCATCTTTTTATCTATATATTTTCCGTAATTGGGCACAGCAATTTTATCAAATTCTTGAACGAGTGTTTTGAGGCTTGTTGATAGCAATTCACCCGACATAGGTACCCCATGTCCAGTAACAGCGGTTAGAGGCTTTAACTTCTCTAGCTTAATAACTGACTCTTTAGCAGCTTTCCAGTCTGTTGTTAAATAACGAGGCGGACCGCTTATTTCCTGTTCTTGAGTTATTACTTTATACAGATACTCCTGTTTCACTGTAACAAAAGCGTCCCCAGCGATTAAAGTTCGGTCTTTTTCTCGGAATAATGAAATATGCCCTGGAGTATGTCCTGGTGTATGAATCCATCTAAACTCTGGCATATGGGGAACAGTTCCATCGATAGGTAGCGCTTTTACGTTATTTCCTAAGTTAATTGGTTCGTTTGGGAACAGAGGAGACATTTTCGCTACCATACCACCTTCAACTGTAGGGTCTGGTTCTGGATAGCTTTGTTGTCCAGTCAGGAACGGTATCTCCATTTGATGTGCATAGACGGGAACATCCCAATACTTGATGAGTTCAATTATTCCCCCAACATGATCAAAATGGCCGTGAGTTAAAATAATTGCTTTTGGGCGACTATTGGTACCAAATCGATCTTTAGCGATAGAGATAATTTCATTTGCACATTTAGGCATTCCAGCATCAACTAAAACAAAATCATTGGTCTTAGGATTTCCAACAAAGCATATATTGACGATTTGAATTGTGTAACAAAATAAATCACGTAATACTTCGATGCCGTGACCACTCTCAATTGAAGTTGCTGGAATAAACTTGTAATCACTTCCATAATTCATTTCATTGTCCAATTTTTCTCCCCCTTAATATATTTTAATACGACATTATAGTTCCCTAATCTTGAAAATTAATTTTGACGAATTTTAGAAAAGAATTAATATGGGATTAAAAAACAATAATTTAGTCCTAGAATTAAGAGGGATTCATATCAATTTATATAAAGTGCAAACAAAAAATATTGCTTTTAAAGTCACAGATTCTACTATTTTTTGAGGCGAATTTATGGCTTAATAAAAGATTTATAAAGATATTACAATATGGATTTATATAAAAAACACATAACAAATGTCGATAGAAATCCATTATGTCTAATGATTGCTTTTCATAATAAAAGAATGTTTAAGTTTGGTGATGTAATTGAAGTGAATTAGAGGGGAAATAGAAGTGATGATCTCTTCCTAACTTAATTATATCATGTAATTTACGTTCGAAATAGACTGTTTCTTCTCATTTACTACTGTTACAATCAAGAACACATGAATAGTAAGGAGAGGTGCCAAATGAGTTCTTTCGTTCTCGATTTTCAGGAAATAGAAAAAATGCAGCTTTTTCTCGTTGGTGGAAAAGGATTGAATTTAGGGGAGTTATCCAATATTCAAGGGATACAAGTGCCAGAAGGATTTTGTGTTACAACGGTAGGGTATGAACAGGCCATCGGAAAAAATGGAGCGTTTCAAACTTTATTGAATCAATTAGCAATGCTAAAAATTGAGGAACGAGATCAAATTGGTGAAATTAGTAAGAAGATTAGAGAAGTCATTATGGCGGTGGAAATTCCAGTTGATGTAGTGGAATCAGTAGCTCATTATCTCTCGCACTTTGGCGATGAACATGCATATGCAGTGCGTTCGAGTGCTACTGCTGAAGATTTACCGTATGCCTCGTTTGCTGGTCAACAAGATACGTATTTAAATGTTATTGGAAAAGAAAATATTTTGCAGCATATTAAAAAATGCTGGGCTTCTTTATTTACAGATCGAGCGGTTATATACCGAATGCAAAACGGTTTTGATCATAATCAAGTTTCTATATGTGTTGTCGTTCAAAAAATGGTTTTCCCTGAGGCTTCAGGGATTTTATTTACTGCGGATCCGATTACTTCGAATAGGAAGGTGTTATCAATCGATGCCAGCTTTGGACTTGGCGAGGCGCTAGTATCTGGATTGGTTTCTGCCGATAATTATAAGGTAAAAGAAGACGAGATCGTCGAAAAGGTTATCGCAACGAAAAAATTAGCTATCTATGGACGAAAAGAAGGCGGAACAGAGACAAAGAAAATTTCTCCTAATCAGCAAAAAGTTCAAACACTTACTGAACAACAAATTTTACAACTAGCACGCATCGGAAGACAAATCGAAGCTTATTTTGGTTGTCCGCAAGATATTGAATGGTGCTTAGTTGATGATACAATTTATATAGTCCAAAGCAGACCGATTACGACTTTATATCCAATTCCAGAAGTAAATGATGGGGAAAATCACGTGTATGTATCGGTTGGTCACCAGCAAATGATGACTGATCCTTTGAAGCCATTAGGAATGTCTTTATTTCAGTTAACATCTTTCGGACCAAGGTTTCAAGCTGGGGGAAGGCTGTTTGTTGATGTTGCACAAAGATTGGCTTCACCTGCAAGTAGGGAGTTTTTATTAAATACAATAGGTGAGTCGGAGCCGCTTATTAAAGATGCATTAATGGCTGTAATAGAGCGAGATAATTTTATCAAATTGTTACCGGATGATGAAAAAGAAAATAGTAAGAGAATGCCGCCTGCAGGCTCACAACCACAAATCGAAAATGATCCAGCAATCGTTACGGATTTAATAAAGAATAGTGAAGCATCGATCGAAGAATTAAAACAAAACATTCAAATGAAATCAGGATCAGATGTACTTAGTTTTATTTTAGAAGATATCCAGCAATTAAAGAAAATATTATTTCATCCGCAAAGTATGGCTGTAATTATGGCAGGTATGAATGCTTTATCATGGATCAATGAAAAAATAGAACAATGGCTAGGGGAAAAGAATGCAGCAGATGTACTTTCACAATCTGTACAACATAATATTACGTCAGAAATGGGGCTAGCGTTATTGGATGTGGCAGATGTGATCCGGCCGTATCCGGAAGTCATTGCGTATTTACAGCATGTAGAAGATGACAGATTTTTAGATGAATTAATTCAGTTTAAAGGCGGGGAAAAAGTTCGGGATGCAATCGATGCCTTTCTAAATAAATATGGAATGAGATGCAGCGGAGAAATTGACATTACGAAAACTCGCTGGAGTGAACAGCCAGCTACAATTATACCGATGATTTTAAATCATATAAGGGACTTTGAATATGGTGCTAGTAAACGGAAGTTTGAAGAAGGGCTGCAGGAAGCTTTGAAAAAAGAAGCAGAGCTGTTAGAGCGATTGCAGCACTTGCCGGATGGGGAACAAAAAGTAGAAGAGACGAAGAGAATGATTTGTAACCTCCGCAATTTCATTGGTTATCGTGAATATCCGAAATACGGCATGATTCATCGTTATTTCATATATAAGCAGGCATTACTGAAAGAAGCAGAGAAACTTGTGAAAAATAATGTTCTGGATGAAATAGAAGATATATACTATCTAACTTTTGAAGAACTTCACGAAGTCGTCCGCACAAATAAACTAGATTACAAGATTATTCATAAACAAAAAAATGCGTACAAATTATATGAAAAACTAACACCTCCGCGTGTTATCACGTCTGATGGAGAAATCATTACAGGTAAGTACAAACGTGAAAATCTCCCGGCTGAAGCAATTGTAGGTTTGCCTGTTTCTTCTGGAGTGGTTGAGGGGAGAGCACGCGTTATTTTAAACATGGAAGACGCGAATTTGGAAGATGGAGATATATTAGTTACGGCATTTACTGATCCTGGCTGGACACCTTTGTTTGTTTCTATAAAAGGGTTAGTCACTGAAGTCGGCGGGCTTATGACGCACGGAGCAGTGATTGCACGTGAGTATGGCCTGCCAGCAGTTGTTGGAGTAGAGAACGCTACGAAATTAATAAAAGATGGGCAACGAATTCGGGTACATGGAACAGAAGGGTATATTGAAGTGTTGTAGTTGTATTTTAGATAAATAAAGAAATAGTCCACTAAATATAGTGGACTATTTCTTTATGATTTTAATAGTTTTATCAACTTTCATCAATATTTTCTGAAATATTGATGAATCAGAATGTATGTTCATCTAAAATAAAGGATTTTTTCAAAAATATTACAAATTAAGACAATGAATTGATTGTTATCTGAATTTTCTGTAATATATAAACGTTGTATCGTATTTAATATTAGGGAGGAATGGGGATGAAGAAAAAGCCTTTTAAAGTGCTGTCTACGTTTGCGGCGGCAGCTGTACTTAGTTGCACATTTGGGTATGGGGGTCAATCTGTTTATGCGGCAACGCCGTCTAATGGAGGAACTTTAAGTCCGATTGATGAAAATTTAATTCAAGAGGAGCGTTTAGCAGATGCGCTCAAGAAACGCGGTGTAATTAGTGAATCTACGTCGAAAGAAGACACATTAAAAGCTGTTGAAAAATACGTAGAGAAGAAAAAAGGAGAAAATGCGGGAAAAGAACCAGCAGCGGGGGATAGTGTTACGAGAGAAGCTGCTGACTTTTTGAAAAAAGTTAAAGATGCAAAAGCAGATGAGAAAGAAAAAGCAGATCAACCTGCTAGTGGTCCAGTAGCGGGACAAGAGCCGGTTAAAGGGGGATTAAACGGCCAAGTACCAACTACTTCAGCAAAGCAAAAACAATATAACGGTGATGTTCGTAAAGATAAAGTTCTCGTATTGCTAGTAGAGTTTGCGGACTTTAAGCATAACAATATTGATCAAGTACCAGGTTATATGTATTCAAATGATTTTAATCCAGAACATTATCAAAAAATGTTATTTGGTAATGAGCCATTTACACTCTTTGACGGTTCAAAAGTACCAACATTTAAACAATATTATGAAGAGCAATCTGGTGGTAGTTATACAGTAGATGGCACAGTAACAAAGTGGTTGACAGTTCCTGGTAATGCGGCAGATTATGGCGCAGATGCAGGAGATGGCGGTCATGATAATATGGGACCAAAAGGACCTCGTGATTTTGTAAAAGAGGCATTAAATGCGGCTGTAGAAAGTGGTATTGATTTATCTGAATTTGACGAATACGATCAATATGACAATAATGGTGATGGCAATAAAAATGAACCAGATGGTCTGATTGATCACTTAATGGTCATTCACGCTGGAGTTGGGCAAGATGGGGGCGGTGGTAGACTAGGTGATGATGCAATTTGGTCACATCGTTGGCACCTTGGAACACCATATCCAATTGAAGGAACAAAAGCAAAAGTTGATAACTGGGGCGGTAAGATGGCAGCATACGACTACACAATTGAGCCAGAAGACGGAGCGGTTGGTGTATTCGCACATGAATTTGGTCATGATTTAGGTCTTCCAGATGAGTATGATACGAAGTACACAGGAGCAGGTGAGCCAATTAACTCCTGGTCTGTTATGAGTGGCGGTAGCTGGGCTGGTAAGATTGCAGGAACAACGCCACCGAGTTTCTCTCCGCAAAACAAAGAGTTCTTTCAAAAGAACATAGGTGGAAACTGGGCCAATATTGTAGAGGTTGACTATAATAAATTAAATCGTGGTATTGGCTATGCGACGTATTTAGATCAAAGTGTAACGAAATCAAATCGTCCTGGACTGATTCGCGTTAACTTACCAGATAAAGAGGTGAAAGGTATTCAGCCTGCATTCGGTAAGAAGTACTACTATAGTACAAAAGGTGATAACCTTCATACAACATTAGAAACGCCAGTGTTTGATTTAACAAATGCAACAAATGCGAAGTTTGATTACAAATCAATGTATGAAATCGAAACGGATTATGACTTCCTTGAAGTACATGCAGTGAAAGAAGATGGTACAAAAACGTTAGTGGATCGAATTGGTGAAAAGAATGTAAAAAATGGTCTAGACACAACAGATGGTAAATGGGTAGATAAGTCTTATGACTTAAGCAAATTCAAAGGCCAAAAAGTAAAATTAGTATTTGAATATATTACAGATGGTGGTTTAGCACCGACTGGTTTTACTTTTGATAATGCTACATTAACTGTAAATGGAAATGTTGTGTTCTCTGATGATGCAGAAGGAGAAACGAAATTTAAATTAAATGGTTTCGTTGTATCAGACGGTTTTGATAAAAAGAAGCATAACTACTATTTAGAGTGGAGAAACTATGCTGGTGCTGATCAAGCGTTAAAATATAGCAGTGGTGTACCGTATAATACAGGTCTTCTAGTATGGTATGCAGACTCTAGCTTTACAGATAATTGGGTTGGTTTACATCCAGGTGAAGGTTTCTTAGGAGTTGTTGACTCTCACCCAGAGGCAATTGTTGGAACGCTAAACGGAAAACCAACTGTTAAAAATAGTACACGATTCCAAATCGCAGATGCTGCGTTCTCCCTTAACCAAACGCCAGCATGGAAAGTCGTATCTCCAACACGTGGAACATATGATTACAAAGGATTACCAGGTGTAACGAAGTTTGATGATTCTAAATTGTATATAAATGATTTAATCCCAGATGCAGGACGTAAATTACCGAAATTTGGATTGAAATTTGAAGTAGTTGGACAAGCAGATGATAATTCTGCAGGTGCAGTTCGTTTATATCGTTAATAATGTAGAAGCTGTTGAAGGGGAGTCCTTTCAACAGCTTTTTTTTACAGAAATATAAATTTCAAGTTATTAATAAAATAATAGAAATTACTAAGCAAGCTGGCTTATTTCTTTAAACCAGCTGCATAAAAAGGTCCATGAACTGCAATAGTTGATAAAAAGCGAGCAATCTCCTCAGGTGTTTCTTTTTGTCCATTATTTAACCATTGCTGGATGACACCTATATGTGCAGATGCCATATAAGAAGTTAAGTATTCGCTTGGAACAAGTAAATTCTCCTTATTAATGAGAGGACCATTCGTATCTTCAAATAATGTTTTCCACATAAAGTCTTTCAGTTTTGTTTGGAAAGATAAATCTCCTTTCGGACTTAGTACAGCTTTCATAAAATCACTATTTTCATTTAGAAATTCAAGAATAGAAGTGATAAGTATAAATGGCATTGTTGGAGAAGGATTTGTTCCAAGGTCAGCAATAACTTCCGGGAATTTCTGTTTAGCAATGTTAGAAAACTCGTGCATAATGTCTTCTTGGCATTTTGTCATTAAATCAAATTTATCTTGATAGTGCGTATAGAAAGTACCGCGATTAATGTTTGCTTTCGTTGTAATATCTTTCACTGTAATGGCGTCAAAACCTTTTTCTTCAATTAGCTCCACCAATGCATTTCGTATGGCAGTTTTCGTACGAATAACACGCAAATCTAAATTACTATCGCGCAAAGCATGTCCCTCCTTAATTTTACTCAACACATTTAGAAAATGTGTCTTATAACCGACACATTCACGATTTTTGATTATTGTATAAGTTTCAACTCGAACATATAATTCAAAATATAAATAAACAACACGTTGTTGATTATTATAAATCAAATTAAAGGAGGAGAAAAGAAGATGTTTAAAAATAAACTTTTATTGTTATCACCAGTTATTGCACTACTTGTTGTTTTTATTTTTTCATTAACGTTATTTCCAACTGTTCAACCGCAGTCGAAAAACTTGCCAATTGCAATTGTAAATGAGGATCAAGGTGTAGAAATTCCAAATCAACCGAAAATGAATATGGGACAAACGATCGTTGATAACATGAAAAAAACAGCGAAATCAGAGGAAGAACCCGCAGTGAGGTGGGTAGAAGTAAAAAATAAAGAAGCCGTTCAAAAGGGATTAAACAATAAAGAGTATTACGCGGCATTAGTCATCCCGAAAGAATTTAGTGCAAAACAAGCATCGTTACGCACACCACAGCCATCTTCACCTGAGATAGAAATATATATTAATCAAGGAATGAATACGGCTGCATCAACTATGGCAGGACAAATATTAAATGGCGTGGTTGATAATATGAACAATACTGTTCGTACACAAATATTAGAAGGGTTGAAAACAAAAGGAGCTACTGTAACAACAGATCAAGCTGAGAAATTAGTAACACCTATTGTAAAGAACGTGAAAAATGTGAATGAGGTCGGCAAAAATAGTGCGAACGGTAATTCACCAATATCATTGTTCCAGCCGTTATGGATTGCAAGTTTAGCGAGCGCAGCGATTATTTTTATTGCGATTAGTAAAATACCGGTAAGTTCACGAAAAGAAAACTTTATATTGAAAGTAAAACAAATCGTAACAGGAGCTATTGCGGCACTTGTAATTGGATTTGGTCTTACATGGATTGCAGATGGGATGGTAGGATTAAATATTTCGAACTTCACGGATACAGCTCTATTCTTATCCATTACTTCTTTTAGTTTCTTCTTAATGATATCTGCGGTACTTTCATTAGTTGGGCTAAAAGGAATCGGTTTATTCGCTTTATTACTATTCTTCGGGGCGCCGTTATTATCATTAGCACCTGAGATGTTGTCTCCGTTTTATCAAGACTGGGTTTACTCATGGTTACCAATGAAATTTATGATTGAAGGCCTAAGAGAAATCTTCTTCTTCGGAAAAGGGTTAAGCTGGAATACACCTGTTACTGTACTCGTTTGGATTGGTATAGTAAGTATGGTTACTATATTAGCAACTGCATTCAAACGTAGTGTAGTTGTAGTAAAAGGGCATAAAACAGAATTGAACGCTTAAAAAAAGCCGTTTCACTAAATTAGTGAAACGGCTTTTTTGTGATGAAATCTAAAAGCTGAAGAATGAGTATCTGCTGTTGTCGCCTTAGAATTAAGTCGGAATCTCTAAAGATCGCGTACGTTCCAAACAATTTCACCACGTTCGTCATCCCACGTACTGTGATGCCGCTTAAATCCTATCTTTTCTAGTACCCGGAGGGAAGCGATATTCCAAGCGCCTACAGTCGACCAAAGTCTTTGGCGTCCAGTAGCAATCGCCGCGTCCAGCACAACAGATGCCGCCTCAGTCGCATAACCTTTACCATGAGCGCTGCGGAACAACTCGTATGCAATCTCTGGCTCTTCAAGTGTGGAACGTCCAATAATTAAGCCACAGTATCCGATGAAATCACCTTCATTGCGCCTTCGAATAGTGAGAAGGGAAATGCCATTTTCCTCTGTCTTCTTGCGCATCTCAATGAGCCGGTTACGAACGGAATCAACGGCTGGAATGTCCACACCACGTTCGCCAATTAATTTGCTCAGCCAAACGGAATCGGATTCCTCCCACATACTAAGCTCAAGTCTTTCGGTTTTCAGCTGGAAGGCCATAGGTTTAAATAAAGATGGCATAGTGGTACCTCCTAGTTATATGATTGGATTCATAATAGCTTCGCATCTCAACACCACATCTGGTTGGAAACCTGATTCATTCGCGAATTTATAGCAACAGCGTACAAAAAATAGTGATATTTTATCCGCTATTTGCCGTGTAGTAAAATCCCCACTGATTATAGTTTCACTTTATGAATAAGCAATTCCTTTGCAAAATAGACCCTTTTCTCAAACTTTACTTTCAATCTAAAGTCGTCCCGTTATATACACAGGCTCCTACCATTTCTAAATGCATAAAATGTTAAGCGAAAGTATGGAGGGATACGATGTATAATTCGAATTATTATGATTGGTATAGACAAAATGATAAGTTGATTAGTGATATTGAAAAAGCTATAAACGGAGAGTATAGCGCTATAAGCTGCTATGCAAAATTAGCGAATATGGCTCCAAATCAAGTAGAACAAAAACAAATTCTTGAAATTCGTAATGATGAAATAAAGCATTTCCAAAACTTTGTACAAATTTATACGAACTTAACTGGTAGGCAGCCAAAACCACAAATTACTGAAGACTGCCCAAATACGTATTTACAAGGATTAGAGTTCGCTATACAAGATGAACAAAAAACAGTAGATTTTTATTTGGAAATTTCAGATGAGACATCGGATGCACATTTGAAAGAGTTGTTACGGAGAATAGCTGCGGATGAACAAAATCATGCAGTATGGTTTTTATATTACTTCGTGAAGTCGAAGTGAGCATTAAGAATGAACGACTGATGTGGTGCATATATTAAAAAACATTTTAAAACGTAGCGCAACAATTGAATAAGATATGTAAATATAAGCAGAAGGAAACCGTTTCGCTAGTAGTGGAGCGGTTTTTTTATGATGTACATATGTATCGACAAAATATAGTAATTACATTTGATATATAATGTATGAAACGAAAATGAATAAGTTAGGAGCAAGCATATGAAAAGAGGGATTACAGTAGATATTCTAGATGGATATGATAATTTACTTTGGAAAGTATTAAAGCCAATTGATATTACTGTATTTGATTGGCAAGTCATGGGAAGGGAGGAAGCTTATATAATAATAGGAGATGAATTAGGTCCAGAATTATTTTCAGAAGATAACGAGATCATGGAAGGATCAGAATTAAAAAAGCTAATAAAAGATAACATATATTATCTTTTATTTTTAGATCTAAAAGCATGTCCAAAAGGAGAGGTAATAGGAGAAATTGCAACATTTGAAGAATTTAAGGAGAGTAAGTGTGAAGTAGTCGTATTAGTAGCGGATGGTGAGTATATACAAATTTATGCGAAAAACCAAGAAGAGATTGAAATGATGTATGAAAACGCAGTGAATCAAGGATTTTATGTAGAATATATTACAGATGAAAATGATGGAAGGACTCGTTTGTCAGTATGGTAGCAATTTGAAAGGGGAAAGGCAATATGGAGAGAAATATAAGTAAAGAATATGCAATTCGAATTGCTACTGAAAATGAAAGTGATAGTATTATCCTTTTATTAAAAGAGGTAGCACAATGGCTACAATATAAAGAAGTGGATCAGTGGCAGTATCTTTTAGGAGAGGAAGCTACGGCTGAAATACTAGAATGTATAAGAGAGAAATATACATATGTTGTTCTGAAAGAAGCTGAAATAGTTGGTACGGTTACAGTTTCTCCTAAACAAAATGAATGGGATGAACATATTTTTGGTAAAGAGGAAGTTTCTAATTCATTATATATTCATAGATTTGCGGTGAAACGGAAGTATAAGGGAAATGGAATAGGAGAATGGATTTTACGGTGGGTAGAAGAGAATGTGCAATGTGATAAAGAGTATTTGAAGTTAGATTGCGTGGGGCATAATCGTACGTTGAATGATTTTTATAAGAAAAATAGTTTTGAATATGTTGGAAGTACGGATGGGCTTAGTAAGTTTCAAAAGAAAAGGAGAATGTGAATGCATCCAATTAACGTAAGTTTAGTTGAAAAGTTAATACAGGAACAGTTTCCTGAATGGGCCCATTTAGAAGTGAAACCTGTAAAGTTTAGTGGGCATGATAATAGGACGTTTCACTTAGGGGATGAGATGAGTGTAAGATTGCCAAGTGATGTGGCATATGCACCGCAAGTAGAGAAAGAAAATAGTTGGCTTCCTATATTAAGTAAGGGGCTTTCTTTACCGATTTCTACCCCACTTGCGAAAGGAAATCCGTCTGAAGCGTATCCATTGCCTTGGTCTATTAATAAGTGGATAGAGGGAGAAACAGTTACGAAACAAAACGTTCGTGATTTAAATGAATTTGCAGCGGACTTAGGATCTTTTTTAGTAGAATTGCAATCTATTAATGCGAGTAATGGACCTTTAGCTGGAACACATAATTTTTACCGGGGCGGACTTATATCTGTATATGATGAAGAGGCGAGAGTTGCTATTGAAAATAATAAGGATGTTTTTGACGAGGCATTATTAAAGCACCTTTGGAATTTAGCACTTAGTTCAACATGGGATCGTAAGCCAGTTTGGGTTCATGGAGATGTAGCGCCAGGGAATTTACTCGTTAAAGATGGAAAGCTTTGTGCTGTAATTGATTTTGGTATTTTAGGTGTAGGAGATCCTGCTTGTGATGCAGCGATGGCGTGGACGTTTTTTGATGAAAATAGTAGAAATGTATTTAAAGAAGTATTACGCATGGATGAAGAGACGTGGAATAGAGCGAGAGGATGGGCACTTTGGAAGGCGTTAATTACATATGATGCGAATAGGGATAGTAATGAAAAAGTAGCAGAAGAATCGTATCGTATCATTCAAGTGATTGTGGATGATTATGAGAGGTAATAGAAAAGCCTATTTTAAAATAGGCTTTTTCATATGATTAAATAGTAGAAATGGAAGGAATATAACATAATTATACAGAATATTTAGATAATAGGAGGTGTCGAATTTTGAGTGAAATTGAATTAAAGAGTAATGTAATTAAGACAGGGCGAGAGAAGGGGATTATTCTTCGGTTTATACTTGCTAGTCTTGTTGGAGTGTTTATGTTTTTCGTTCCTGTTACGATAAACGGTGCATCGTCTATTATGATTGATCATATCGTATCGTGGATTAGGGCTTCCGTTCCTGGCATAGTACCTTATTATGCATTATTTGTTATGGCAATTGGTGCGATTTATCCATTTTATACGAAGAAATGGAATGCATCTATCGTAGACATTTGTTTTTCTATTTTAAAAGTAGTTGGCGTTGTTTTTGGTATATTATATTGTTTAAAAGTAGGACCAGCTTGGTTCTTTGCGCCAGATGTTGGGCCGTTTTTGTATGAGAAGCTAGTCATATCAGTAAGTCTGCTCGTTCCAATTGGCTCGGCGTTTTTAGCGTTATTAGTCGGATATGGATTGCTTGAATTTATCGGTACATTTTGTCGTCCGATTATGAGGCCATTATGGAATACGCCGGGGAGATCGGCGATTGATGCAGTTGCGTCCTTCGTTGGAAGTTATTCGCTTGCCCTTCTTATTACGAACCGCGTGTATAAAGAAGGAAAGTATACGACAAAAGAAGCGGCAATTATCGCTACAGGATTTTCTACAGTATCCGCTACATTTATGATCATCATCGCAAAAACATTAGATATTATGCATTTATGGAATGTTTATTTTTGGACTACACTTGTTGTAACATTCATCGTGACTGCTATCACCGTAAGAATCCCACCCCTTAGTAGAAAACCAGATACATATGTAACAGAAGAAGGGTTTCCAGAGCCTGTTTATAAAGAGAAAATGTTAGAACGTGCTTGGGAAGATGCGTTAGAAGTATCAAAGTCTGCACCGAGCATTATGAAAAATATTGCAGTGAATTTAAAAGACGGATTTATTATGACAATGGGAATTTTACCATCCATTATGTCAGTAGGATTAATTGGTATCGTCTTAGCGAAGTTCACGCCAATATTTGATTGGATCAGTTATATTTTCTATCCGTTTACATGGCTATTACAATTACCGGAAGCAGACTTAGCTGCTAAAGCGGCATCCGTTGGTATTGCAGAAATGTTTTTACCGTCATTATTAGTTGTAAGTGCGCCACTTGTGACAAAGTTTGTCATTGCAGTTGTTTCCGTATCATCTATACTGTTTTTCTCCGCTTCCATTCCTTGTATATTATCAACAGATATTCCGTTAAAAGTATCAGAACTTATTATTCTGTATGTGCAGAGAACGATTTTAACGTTGCTTATCATTACGCCGATTGCTTATTTGTTGCTTTGAACTATAATGTAAGTTCTAAATATATGGCGTTTACTAAATTGTGTAAATGAATATTTATCGTAAAATCGTAGGTAGTGCAAAATTATAAGTGCGATGCTTGAATAAAGGCATCGCACTTATAATTTTTAGATGTACTATATGTTTACGGTTTGAATTTATTTTTATTTATATATTAATAAAACGATGTTAGTGATATGTTATAGTAACAACAAAGGGGGCTTAAAAATGGAAATTATTCACGAAAGAGCAAAGTTGCGGTTAATGGATAATACTGATGTCGAAACTTTGTTTTCGATTGTAGAAGGAAATCGGGATATTTGGGCGTATTTAATCTCTAAAATGGATAGTGTGCAAGATATGCAACAATACGTTCAAAAAGCGATAAAGGGTTACGGAAGAGGTACTCAAATACCTTTCATAGTCGTAGATCAACAGTCGAATAAGATTGTAGGAAGTACACGTTTATATAATATTTCAGTAGAAGATAAGACAGTTGAATTAGGGCAAACGTGGTATCATCCGAGTGTGCAACGTGCAAGTATAAATACAGAGTGTAAGTATATGCTTCTTCAGTATGCTTTTGAAAAATTGCATATGCTGAGAGTGCAAATTAAGACGGATGCAAGAAATGAAAAAGCACAACGAGCAATTGAAAGGTTAGGCGCAGTAAAAGAGGGTGTGCTTCGAAATGAAAGAAAATTACCGAATGGTTATGTGAGAGATGCGGTGGTGTACAGTATTATCTCGAGTGAATGGCCAGGCGTAAAAGAACAATTGTTAGAAAAATTAGAGTTGTATAAAGAAAAGTTATAATTCGTGTTTTGAAAGGTATATTGTTCGTGAGATATGAAAAATATACCTTTTTTCTTACAAAATGCTACTTTATTTTAATTCCTTTTGTTTCATCGTTCCCTTCTGAGAAAAAATTCGTTACAATGTAGTTGTATGGTAATAAACTTATGAATTTAAAAAATGTAATGAAAACCGCAAATGAAAATGAATTGATAATCCTCAATTTTAAATGAAAACCCTTTTATACATAAATAACAAGTAAAGTTCCTTCTTTTAAATAAACTCAAACAAAACGATTTGATATAAATGTTTTTTATAGAAGTATGGATGATGTACGGAGGCAATTACAAATGAAAGAAAATAAGAAAAGTAAGAAAAGACGAATCTTTCAAGTATTTTTACTAATGATTTGTTCTGCTATTTTATATGTAAGTTATGCAGCTTACGATATTTGGAGTTATCGTTTTAAAGCAAATGATGACGTGAAAACGGATGCTGGTATCGTACTAGGCGCAGCTTCATGGAACGGAAAACCATCTCCTGTATTTAAAGAAAGAATTAATCATGCGATTTCTTTATATAGGAACGGAAATATTAAAAAGATTATTTTTACAGGTGGTACAAAGTTCGAGGCAGAACTTGAGGAAGCACGTACTGCAAGAGTATATGCAATGAAACAAGGTGTAAAAGAGGAAGATATTTTAATTGAAACTAAATCCCTTTTCACTGAAGAAAATTTAAAAAATGCGAAGCAAGTTGGAATAGAGAACGGCATACAAACATACACGATTGTAAGTGATCCACTTCATATGAAACGCGCAATGAGAATCGCAAAACATATTAATATTGAAGCGTATGCTTCACCAACGCCGACATCAGCATATAAAACGTTAGATACAGAAATACCATTCTTCTTTAAAGAATTATTCTCGTATATTGGATATGTAACCTCTTTGCCGTTAAAAGCATTGAAGGGGGACTAATATAAGAAAAGGATCTAGCCTTAAATAGGCACTTTTCTTATTAGTCAAAAACATTGTATTTTTATCGGAATAGTGAAACAATAGAGAGGTAGCTTCATATAATCATAATGACAAAATGAACGGTTTATGAATCGAGCATAAAGTGAAACTTTAATCAGTGGGTGGGTTTCTCACTGATTATTAGTTGAACCAATCGGGCGTTTACGGGCAGTTGATCCCCCACCTAACTTCCTTTGCTTCACCTGAATTTTTAGGTGGGAGTTTTACTGCCCGTTAATGCGGGATAAAGGAGATTATAGTATGGCACTCTCATTTGTTGAAACAGAAGAACAGTCTTTAATTATTGAGAAAATAAATAAATTGATTCCGAAGTTCATGGAAAGGGAGCATCAGCTAAGTGAATTAGGATCATTTCCGTATGAAAATATAAATGATTTGAAAGATATTGGATATACGAAATTAACGTTACCGAAGGAATTTGGTGGTAGTGCGATTTCTTTATATGACTTCGTTTTATTTCAAGAGAAAATCGCGGAAGGCTGCGGAGCTACTGCATTATCGATTGGCTGGCATCTTGGCATTGTGAAGGAGCTAGCGGAAAATCACTCTTGGAATGATGAGATGTTCAAATGGTTTTGCGAAGAAGTACGTAATGGTGCGCTCTTTAACAGGGCAGCAACAGAACCGAAAACAGGGAGTCCGACGCGTGGCGGTAAACCAGAAACAATAGCGGTTCAACAAGGCGAGAAGTGGGTTATAAATGGAAGAAAAACTTTTACAACGATGGCGCCAGTACTTGATTATTTTATTATTTCAGCGAGTATTGAAGGCCAAGAAGAAGTTGGTGAGTTTGTCATTCCAAGAAATACACTCGGTGTATCTATTGAAGAAACGTGGGATAGCGTTGCAATGAGAGGGACTGCTAGCCACGACCTTGTCTTACAAAATGTAGAGATAGAAAGCCGCTTTTTTACGGATGTGAAGGGCGGAAAAGTAAAACAAAAGGGTATTGGCTGGTTGCTACATATACCAGCATGTTATTTAGGAATTGCACAATCAGCAAGAAATTATGCAGTTCAATTTGCGGGATCATACAAGCCAAATAGTTTAAACCATTCTATTAGTTTATTACCGAATGTTAGAAAATTAGTTGGAGAATTAGAACTCGAGCTTATGCAAGCTCGCGTCTTTTTATATCAAATTGCGAAAAAATACGATGAGGCAGAAGATAAACTGTCACTGCAAGCAGAATTAGCGGCAGTGAAATACGCCGTAACAAATGCGGCGATATCCATAGTGGATAAATCAATGCGCATCGTAGGAGCAAAAAGTTTATCAGAAAAAAATCCGCTCCATCGTTACTATTTAAACGTCAGAGCAGGACTGCATAATCCGCCGATGGATGATGCAACATTGTCTATGCTGGCGGACGCGGCGTTTAGGTCGTAGTTTTTAAAGCTTACATTTTATTGTTTATGGATAATATAGTTGTTTTGAAAGCACGGGTTTGATTAGTAATCAAACCCGTGCTTTTTATGTGTATGAAGTACTTGGTTGAGATGTAGGTTTTTAATATAAATGATTATCATGGTTTTGTGATTGTTTCTTGTTGAAAAATTCTTATTGTAATGCCAGTTTGGAGGCTGTATAAACATTTTTCGTATTTAATCCCAAATTAAAGGTCTTTCCAAGTTAACCATTCGCAAATATTGTAAAAATTGACCCGCATGGACCGCATCATGATAGGCAATTCGTAATAGCATATCGCCTAAATATCGTTGATAGCCAACATCGCTTCGATTAATAAGGGTTGAATCTAGCTCGGCTATGCTTATTGATTGTACATGTTCTATGAAGTCAGTAAAGTATACTTGTGCCAATTCAATTTCTTTTTTTACACAAGTAATTGGCTCGTCATCATACGGGGTACGTATGTCGTTTATTGAACCGTTGTTTTTTATAATCATATGATAGTAAAAAGTTGAGCTCCATACGTGACGAATCATTTCACCAAAGGACATAGCCTCAGGATCAGGCTTCCAATTAAGAAAATTATCGGGAAGAGAATTCCATAATTTTTCTGAGCGCCTTCTCGTTTCTTTTAAATTTAATATACTAAGATCAATTGCATTCATAATACATTCTCCTTTACTATTAAACTTAAAATAATTGTATCAATTTAATAGTTAGGGTATCATCGAAATATGAATGTATATCCGAATATCTCATATATAGCTAAACTAATTGCTGAACCTACAAGAGCAATCATCTTAGATTGTCTAATGAATAATCAGGCACTACCTGCTAGTGAATTGGCTTATATGGCAAAAGTGTCACATCCAACAATTAGCTCGCATCTTTCTAAATTAGTAGAAGGGAATTTACTTACAGTTGAACAACATGGTAGACATCGTTACTATCGACTTGCTAATCAAGAAGTTGCAGAAGTGCTTGAAAAGTTAGGGACAATTGCACCAACAGTTCAAGTTCGCTCTTTAAAACAATCAAGCCAACTAAAACAAATTCGTTATGCTCGAACTTGTTATGATCATCTTGCAGGCAAACTCGGTGTAGAGATAACTGAAAAATTACTAGATAGGCAATTTATAATTTTAGAGGGTGGAGAATACATTGTAACGGAACAAGGTAAGGAATGGTTTCTGAATTTTGGAATAAATGTTGATGAGGCAGATACAAAAAGGAGGGTATTTGCAAAACCTTGCCTTGATTGGAGTGAACGGCGTTACCATATTTCTGGTTGGTTAGGGTCTGCAATTGCAAAACTGCTTTTTGAACAGGGATGGATTACGAAAACGGATAAGAACCGAGCTGTCCATCTTACAAAGAAAGGTGTAAATTTATTGGAAGATCAATTAGGCATTGATATGAAAACTGAGGAAAGAAAAGCTTGAAATTAGAAAAGTCCGTCAAAATGAAGGGCTTTTTTCATTATGGTAGGAGTGTACATGAATAATAGGATGTTACCAATAATCGTTGCCAATAAAAAATCTTTCTTTTTATTCTTCTTTTTTAAGTTTTAAAGGAGAAAGCTAGGCTTCTTATTTTTACTAATGTTATAATAAGAAAAAAGCACGAAAAGAGGTCATCTCATGCTAGAGGTTATTGCAACATGTTTAGAAGATGTAAAACGAATTGAAAGCGCTGGCGGGAAGCGGATTGAATTAATTTCATCTTATACAGAAGGTGGTTTAACACCGAGTTATGCTTTTATAAAAAAAGCGGTAGAAGCGGTAAGTATACCAATTCATGTTATGATTCGTCCGCATGCGAAGTCTTTTACATATACGGAAGAAGAAATTGAAATGATGAAAGAAGATATTATAGTTGCGCAGAAGTTAGGAGCAGCTGGTGTAGTATTAGGCGTATTAAACGAACGAAATGAAGTGGATGAAGAGAAATTAGCGGACTTACTATCTGTTGTAGATGGAATAAATGTAACGTACCACCGTGCGATAGATGATATAGAAAATCCAGTAGAAGCAATGAACACTTTAAAGAAGTTTCATAAAGTGACTCACGTTCTAACTTCAGGTGGACAAGGAAATATAGTAGAGAATATTCCGGTGCTTACAGAAATGCAAAAGGTAAGCGATGGTCAAATTCAGCTTGTAGCTGGAGCTGGCGTGACGAAAGAAAATATAAAGCGATTACTAGATGAAACTGGAATTTCGCAAGCTCATGTCGGTACAGCGGTAAGGGAAGGAAAATCATGTTTTTCTGAAATAGACCTTAATTTAGTACAAGAATTAGTTAAAATCATAAAATAAGTGCTTAAGAAAGAGGAGAAATGATGAAGGAAAATACGAAGAAAGAATTATTCTCTTGGGCTAAAACGATAGGTTTTACCCTTGTATTAATTGCTATTATTCGCGGTGTTTTATTTACACCTTCTTTAGTGCAAGGTGAATCAATGATGCCCACTTTAAAAAATAACGAACGAGTTCTAGTGAATAAGATTGGTTATAGTATAAGTGGATTAGATCGCTTTGATATTATCGTCTTCCACGGAAAAGAAGGATACGATTTAGTAAAACGAGTAATTGGTTTGCCAGGAGATACAGTTGAGTATAAAAATGATGTTTTATATGTAAACGGAAAAGCGATGGAAGAACCATATTTAAAAAAGTTTAAAGAAAAAGCAGTAGGCCGTGTATTAACTCCAGACTTTACGTTAGAACAAATCACTGGGAAAACGAAAGTGCCAGAAGGCCAAGTATTTGTTTTAGGGGATAATCGTGAAGTTTCTAAGGATGGTCGCATGTTTGGCTTTATTTCAGAAGATGAAATTGTCGGAAAAGGACAAGCTGTTTTCTGGCCGTTGGAACAAGTAAGAGCGTTATAAAGAAAAAGTATGGGAGAAATATTCTTCCGGTGGATTTAAATTACATTTTTTTGTAAAACCGAATGTTCAATTAAGAAAGACAGAGGTCATTTTGATTATTACTTTTCAAAATGGCCTCTGTTTATTTGAAGATAGTATTGCAAGGAGGGAATTTAAATGATAAAGAAAGAATCAGAAATTATCTTAAACAGGAAAGGAGCCAGGAAAGTAAACGAAATTCCTAAAGAGGTCTTACAATTACTACAGCAAGGGAAAGTAGAAAGTGTTAATCTAACAGAATGGCTAGCTATAAATCATATTGAACTACTTAAAAATGTCTTACCTTCAATAGGACTCAAGAATAGTTTGGAATGTATAGTAGCTGAATTAGAAAAACAGAACGTTGAAACAGGAATGAAAGTCATACGAATAACAGGGACTTTATTGGATGAAATTATACTCAAAGAGAATGATAGAAATAAGGAAGACGTACTGTTAAAATTATCTAATCATATTTCAGATAGTGTACGATGTTGGGCAGCGTTTATGAATAAAAAATCAAATGACACATTAAAAGATACATTAACATACATTCGACCTTTTGCGGCGGATCATCATTTTGGTGTTCGAGAAATTGCTTGGATGTCTATTAGAGAAGAACTTTCACAAAATATAGAAGAAAGTGTGGAATTGTTAGTAGAATGGGCAAAAAGTGAAGATGAGAATATTCGCAGGTTCTCTGTAGAATCTATTCGTCCTCGAGGTGTATGGAGTAAACATATTGAAATATTAAAACAAGAACCTGAAAAAGCACTTCCTATTCTTAATTTACTTAAATCAGATCCATCAAAATATGTACAAGATTCGGTTGGAAACTGGTTAAATGATGCAAGTAAAACTAAACCGGATTGGGTAATGAACCTGTGTAAAGAATGGGAAAAGGATGCTGACATAAAATCAACTATTAGAATTATTAAAAAAGCTAAAAGAACGATTTTGAAAAATAAGTAATATACAACTAATAGACTCAGTAGTTGTACGAAGGAACATTCAATCATGTTAAAAAAGAATAATTTGAATAACTATGAGAAGAGCATGTATTGATCAATACATGCTCTTTATATTTACTTTTTTATTGCAGCTTTTATTCTAATAGGTTTGTAGCAATGTGAACGTTAGAAATTGAACCGTCGTGATTTCTAGGGTTAATTTTATATTCACTGTCAGGAAGCGAATCACTCCAATATAAATTACATTCACTAATAGTTCATTCTTCACGTGTTAAAGTTTTTTCAATCATCCAAGAGCCTTTCATTTTATATAAATCA
Source organism: Bacillus sp. ME78 (assembly GCF_903970865.1). Taxonomy (NCBI): domain Bacteria; kingdom Bacillati; phylum Bacillota; class Bacilli; order Caryophanales; family Bacillaceae; genus Bacillus; species Bacillus sp. ME78. Next base: position 7,992 of record NZ_CAJCKK010000037.1, on the reverse strand, counting down.
CATATTATTTTTGTTTTTTAATAGCGGACAAAATATATCGGATTATGTACGTGAAAAAAATATTGATAGAATTGAAAGAATATTTTATAATTTTAAATTATATGTTTGTTTCGAAAAACGGAATTTAAGTTCCGTTTTTCGGAACGAAAGGGAGATAGAATGAGTATAAATAAAACGGCAGTTAAGACAATGGATATTTTAGAGTTGTTTTATGAGCATGAAGAGCTAAGTTTAACTGAGATGGTTCAGCTTACAAATATGCCGAAAACATCTGTTTATCGTTTAATTGGCTCGTTAGAAGAGATGGAGTTTTTACAAAAAAACGAAAAGGGGAAATATCGTTTAGGGGTCGTATTTTTACGGTTCGGTCAACTTGTTTCACAACGATTATCAGTAAGGAATATAGCAATTCCTTATATGAAAGAACTTAGAGATAGTTTAGGACAGGCAGTTAATTTAATAATTCAAGATGGTAATGACGCAATTTATGTTGAAAAGATGGAAGGTGTTCAGCCAGTACGCGTGTATACGGCGGTTGGAAGAAGAGCACCGCTTTATGCTGGTGCATGTCCGAGAATTTTACTATCGTATTTTTCTGAGGAAGAGAAACGGAGATACATAGAGGAAGTGGATTTAAAACAGTTTGCAGATGGAACAATTGTGGATAAGGAACAATTGCTAGAAGTGTTGCAAATGGCAAAAAAGGAAGGCTACACAATTAGTTATTCTGAGTTAGAAAATCATACAGCCGCAATAGCAGCGCCCATTTACGCAAGTGATGGAACGGTTGTAGCAGGTATGAGTATTTCGGGATTAGCAATTGAGTACAGCGAAAATAACATTTCATATTTTATCGCTAAGGTGAAAGAAACAGCACATCGCATTTCGAAAGAACTCGGCTTTTTGGCATAGAAAGAGGGAGTAGGATGAAATTTTCTGCGTTAGGGGATCAAGCAATTATTGTTACATTTGGTGAAGAAATTAAGATGGATATATATGAGAAAGTACAGCGGTTATTTCAAGCACTGCAGCAACATCCGTTTGCAGGAATGATTGAGTGCGTTCCGTCGTTTACTTCATTAGCTGTTTACTACAATGTATACGAAGTATGGAAGAGAAATGAGAGAAGTGAAAGGTCATATGATTACGTTCGCCAGTATATAAAGGAGCTGTGTGATTCTTATAAAGAAGAAGTAAAACAGGATGTGAAACATATTTCTATACCAGTGTGCTACGGGGGAGAATATGGACCAGATTTAGAAGAAGTCGCGCATTATCACGGTTTACAAGTAGAAGATGTGATTCGAATACATAGTGAAACTACATATTTTGTATATATGCTAGGTTTTACACCAGGGTTCCCGTATTTAGGAGGACTATCAAAAGAATTAGAAACACCTAGAAAAGAAATACCGCGGTTACAAATCTCACCTGGTTCGGTAGGAATCGGCGGAAATCAAACAGGTATTTATCCACTTGAAACACCGGGTGGATGGAATATTATTGGTCGAACACCAATCTCCTTATTTAATCCGGAAGAAGAAACACCAACCTTTATTCAAAGCGGTATGTATTTACGATTTATCCCAATAACGAAGGAAGAGTACGTATCACTTGAGGGGGCTAAAGAATGGATGTAGAGGTTTTGCATGCAGGAATGTTTACAACAGTCCAAGATTTAGGGCGATCTCATTATCAACAATACGGTGTATCAGTTGGCGGGACTATGGATCAAAGTGCACTTCGGATGATCAATATGTTAGTTGGTAATGAGGAGAATGAAGCGGGACTCGAAATGACGATTATGGGACCTAAATTGTTAATAAAGAAAACGACTTTACTTGCGATTGGCGGAGCAGATATGGAACCGTTATTGAATGGAGAACGTATCCCGTTATGGCGTCCCATTTTAGCGGAAGAAGGTAGTATGCTTTGTTTTGGAAAAGTGAAAAGTGGTTGCAGAGCGTATGTAACTTTTGCGGGTGGTATACATATTGAACGTACAATGGGAAGCAAAAGTACGTACATACGTGCTGCGATTGGTGGTATAGAAGGAAGAATGCTGAAAAAGGGTGACTACTTCCAAATTGGTGCACAACCAGAAATGGCGAGTCGTTTCATTCTAGACTTACAAAAAGATGCGAGAATAAAAACGAAATGGGCAATTAGCAACAGCGTACTACCAAAGTATAAGAAACATCCAAAGCTTCGTGTCATAACTGACTTTGAATATGATCAATTTACAGAAGAAAGTAGAAAGGCATTTTTTACGAAAGAGTATAAGGTATCTAATTATGCTGACCGTATGGGCTATAGGGTTGAGGGAGAAGTTTTAAATAGGAATGAAGAAAAAGAGATTTTATCGAGTCCTGTTACATTTGGAACCATTCAAGTTCCTAATGGTGGACAGCCGATTATATTAATGGCAGATAGGCAAACGACAGGTGGCTATCCGAGAATGGGAAATATCATTTCAGTAGATTTACCTCTTCTTGCCCAGCTAAAGCCGGGGGACTATGTTTCTTTTGAGAAAATTACGCTTGAAGAAGCGGAACAATTGTACATAGAACAAGAAGTAAATATGAATTTATTAAAGAAATTCATCGCTTTACGAAGCTGAAATTAGGAGGAATACATTATGACTACAATCGATTTAAACTGTGATTTAGGAGAAAGTTTTGGCGCTTATAAAATGGGGAATGATGATGAGATTCTTCCGTTCGTTTCCTCTATAAACGTTGCTTGCGGTTTTCATGCGGGTGATCCGTCTATTATGCGTCAAACTGTTGAAAAAGCTTTGGAGCATAACGTAGCAATAGGGGCGCATCCTGGATTTCCTGATTTAATTGGATTTGGTAGAAGAAACATGAATGTTTCAGCAAGTGAAGTATACGATTATGTTCTATATCAAACAGGCACATTAGACGCATTTGTGAAAGCGGCAGGCGGGAAAATGCAGCATGTAAAGCCGCACGGTGCCTTATATAATATGGCGGCGTCTAATCCGGAAATTGCAGATGCAATTGCAAAGGCAATTTATCATATAAATCCAAGTCTATTACTTTATGGATTAGCAAATAGCGAGGCGTTTATACAGGCTGCAGAAAAATACAAAGTAACTCTTGTACAAGAGGCTTTTGCGGATCGTACATATAAGCAAGATGGTACATTAACGAGCCGTACAGAAGAAAATGCGCTTATAAAAGATGAAGACGAAGCGATAAAGCAAGTACTTCAAATGGTGAAAGAAGGCCATGTAAATGCGGTCAATGGAGAGAAAGTAGCAGTTCAGGCGCAAACAATTTGTTTACACGGTGATGGGGAAAAAGCAGTGCAATTTGCAGAAAGAATATACAGAACATTCAAACTTAATGATATTTCTATTTGTGCACCGAAATAAAAAATAGGGGGAAGTGCTGGGATGATTAAATTAATCGGAATACTACTTGTTGCAGTGGGCTTTTTATTTAGATTAAATACACTTTTAGTAGTTATGGTTGCAGGTATTGTTACTGGTATGGTTTCAGGATTAAGTTTTTATGATGTGATCAGCATGTTCGGTAAATTTTTCATAGAAAATAGATATATGTCTATGCCAATTATATTAACTTTACCGGTAATCGGAATTTTAGAGCGTTACGGTTTAAAAGAAAGAGCAGAAGCACTTATAACGAAATCAAAAGGAGCAACAACTGGAAGAGTATTAATGTCATATTTTACGATAAGAGAATCATCAGCAGCACTAGGGCTTAATATTGGTGGGCATGCGCAAACAGTAAGGCCGCTCGTTGCACCGATGGCAGAAGGGGCCGCGCAAGGTAAATACGGTAAACTTCCTGAAAAATTAAGAGAAAAGATTAAAGCAAACGCAGCAGCTGCTGAAAATACAGCTTGGTTTTTCGGAGAAGATATTTTCATCGCAACTGGAGCTATTTTATTAATGAAAGGATTCTTCGATTCAGTAGGTATGCATGTCGGAGTATGGGATATGGCACTTTGGGGTATTCCGACAGCAATATCTGCACTTATTGTAAGCTGGATTAGATTTAGAAGGTTTGATAAATATATAGAGAAAACAATGAAGGCAGAAGGAAAAGAAGAGAAGGAGGCAATTTAATATGAACATCATCACAATGGATACAATCTATTATGTATTAGGGATAATCGTTGCTTTTATCGCTGTTCGTATCGCATTCGATCGTGAACATCCAAACAGATTCGGTTCTAGTTTATTTTGGGCATTGTTTGCAGTTACATTTTTATTCGGAAATGTAATTCCTTCGTTTTACGTTGGCTGTATAGTGCTCGCTATGGTCGTTTTAGCTTCACTAAATAAAGTAACAAAATCAGAGGAAAAAGAAGTTCCAGTACAAGAACGTGTGAAACATGCTGAGAAATTAAAAAATAAAATTTTTATGCCTGCACTATTAATTCCTATTTTTACAATTATCGGTACGTTGACGTTAGGGAAAATTAAATGGGGAAATGTCTCTCTTGTTGATCCAGATAAAGTAACATTAGTTGCATTAGCGCTTGGTGCATTACTCGCATTCGTTGCGGCGATGCGTATTACAAAATCAAAAATAACAACGCCTGTACAAGAAGGAAGCAGACTATTACAAGCTGTCGGCTGGGCTGTTATTTTGCCACAAATGTTAGCAGCACTTGGCGGTATATTCGCGAAGTCTGGCGTTGGACAAGTTGTTTCAGACTTAGTTGGACAAGTGCTACCGACAGAGTATCCGTTCGTTGCTGTTATGGCGTACTGTTTAGGCATGATGCTATTTACAGTCGTAATGGGAAATGCATTCGCAGCGTTTGCTGTTATTACTGGCGGAATTGGCTTACCTTTAATAGTTCAAATGCACGGCGGAAACCCAGCAATTATGGCAGCACTCGGTATGTTTGCTGGATATTGCGGAACGCTGCTTACACCAATGGCAGCAAACTTTAATATCGTACCTGCGATGCTTTTAGAGCTAAAGGATAAAAATGCGGTTATTAAAGCGCAAGTACCAATTGCTCTTTCAATTTTTATCATAAATATGTTTATTATGTACGGCCTTGTATATCGTTTCTAATTAGGAGGATAAAACTATGAAAACAGTATTATTAACAGGGTTTGATCCGTTTGGCGGAGAAAATATCAATCCAGCTTGGGAAGTAGCAAAAGGTTTGCATGAAAAAACAATTGGAGAATACAAGATAATAAGCAAACAAGTACCAACTGTATTTCATAAATCAATAAGCGTATTAAAAGAGTATATAGAAGAACTAGCGCCGGAAATTATTATATGTATCGGACAAGCTGGGGGCAGACCAGATATTACGATAGAACGTGTCGCAATTAATATTGATGATGCAAGAATTGCTGATAATGAAGGGTATCAGCCGGTAGATGTACCAGTTGTAGAAGAAGGAGTGATTGCATATTGGTCTACACTTCCGATGAAAGCAATCGTAAAAAAACTTCGCGAAGAGGGCATATCGTCATCTATTTCACAGACGGCAGGCACATTCGTTTGTAATCACTTATTCTATGGACTTATGCATGAACTAGAGAAACATGATAAGAAAATAAAAGGTGGATTCATTCACATTCCGTTCTTACCAGAACAAGCGAGTAATTATCCAGGGCAACCGAGTATGTCACTTTCTACTATTCGTAAGGGGATAGAATTGGCAATCGAAGTAACGACGACAGTTGAAGTAGATATTGTAGAGGTTGGGGGCGCAACGCATTAAGTAAAATGAATTGTACAACACCTCCTGTAAACAACTGGTATAATAAGAATAGGAAAATACATAGAGGTGATTTTTGTGCAACAATTTGAAGAAGTACGTTCAATTTTAGAAAAAGCGAAGAAAATTACAGTATTAACAGGCGCTGGTGCAAGTACGGAAAGTGGTATTCCAGATTTTCGTTCAGCAAATGGGTTGTATGCTGATGCGAATGTGGAGATGTATTTATCAAGAGGGTATTATAATCGAAGTCCGAAAGAGTTTTGGAAGCATTATAAAGAAATCTTTCAAATTAATACGTTCCATCAATATAAACCAAATCGTGGACATCGCTTTTTAGCTGCGCTAGAAGAACAAGGGAAAGATATTACGATTTTAACGCAAAATATTGACGGTTTACATCAATTAGGTGGCAGTAAGCATGTCATCGATTTACATGGAACACTTCAAACAGCACATTGTCCAAAATGTAAATCAGGCTATGATTTACAGTATATGATTGATCATGAAGTACCGCGTTGTGAGAAGTGTAATTTCATTTTAAATCCAGACGTTGTTTTATACGGAGATACATTGCCACAATATCAAAATGCTATCAAACGTTTATATGAAACAGATGTGCTTATCGTTATGGGAACATCACTAAAAGTACAGCCTGTCGCTTCATTCCCGCAAATTGCAAAGAGGGAAGTGGGAGCAACAACTATTTTAGTAAATGAAGAGTTAACAGGACAGGAATATAACTTTGATTTTGTTTTTCAAAATAAGATTGGTGAGTTTGTTGAAGGGTTATCGTCGGTTAAATAAGTTATTATTTTTATGAAAAACTGAGGTGTATAGAGAACACCTCAGTTTTTTGTTTGAATAAAATTCATGTTATGACGTATGAAGGGGAATGGTAATAAATAGGTTATAAAATTAAAAAACTGAAAATTAAATCTTTTATTTCTTTAGTAATTAATATAAAATTCTATATATATCATATAAATAAATTTGATACATAATGATTTTGCGTAGAAATGTTAATAGAATGAAGCGAGGGAGCGAAATGAGACAGAAAAAGGAGCAGAAAAAACAATCGAAAAAGAAAAAGACTCATATTCCATTTCGGTTAAATGTACTATTTTTTATTGTCTTTCTTTTATTTTCAGCTATTATAATTCAATTAGGTAAAGTACAAATCATTGATGGAGAAACGTATAGAAATGAAGTAAACAAAAAGGAAGATGTAACGGTAAGTACTCCCGTTCCTAGAGGGAAAATGTTTGATCGACAAGGTCACGTTATTGTAAATAATAAACCATTACGAACCGTTACATATACGAAAATGAGAGGAGTGGACTCGAAAGAAGTTTTACAAGTAGCAAGAGATTTAGCTAAGCTAATTGAAATGTCGCAAGAGGACATGGATAAGTTAACAGAGACAGATAAAAAAGATTTTTGGATGCAGTTAAATGAAAAGCGGGCAGCAGCGAAAGTAACGAAAGAAGATGAGAGTAAATTTAGAAAGCAAGAAATAGAAGGAAAAGAGTTAGATAAAAAAGTAGAAGAACTGCGCCGGGAAAGAATTACACAAGAAGAATTAAATGAGCTTTCAAAGGAAGATATAGAAGTATTAGTAATTAAAAGCAAAATGAATGCGGGATATAAAATGACGCCGCAAATCGTTAAAAAAGATGTAAGTGAAAATGAATATGCTGTCGTTAGTGAAAGGTTGGCAAGTTTACCGGGAGTGGATACAACAGTAGATTGGGAACGTGAATACCCAAATGATAAAATACTGCGCTCTATACTAGGTAGCGTTTCTAATGAAAATGAAGGGTTGCCAAGAGAACAATTAGATTATTATTTAGTTCGTGATTATAATCGAAACGACCGTATTGGTAAAAGTTACATCGAAAAACAATACGAAGATGCACTACATGGAACGAAAGAACAGTCTAAAAATATTATGGATAAAGCAGGGAAGATTGTTCGAACAGAAAAAGTGACTGAAGGAAAAAGTGGAAATAACTTGATGTTAACAGTCGATATGGATTTACAGAAAAGAGTAGAGGGAAGCCTTGAAAAGAATTTACGAGCCTTTCATGCTGCAGAGCCGATGATGGATCGTGCGTTCGTAGTAATGATGAATCCGAAAAACGGTCAAATTTTATCAATGGCAGGAAAGAAAATTGTAAATAAAGATGGCGGTATGCAAATAGAAGATTATGCATTAGGAACGATGACAAGTTCTTATGAGTTAGGGTC